>DAHXNJ010000012.1 GCA_027365445.1 Candidatus Saccharimonadota bacterium
CCATACGGCCAGCGCAACAAATACCGCCTATAAAAGTAAAGAAACAAAAAAATCAAAGCGGTTTTATTAAGCTTGCGATGATTCTTGTTGTTATGGTAGCGATTATTTGGGCATTATTAACTGTGCTAAATACCTCTCAAGCTAATGCTATTACATCATCTTTCCCTGAAATTCGTTCTGACGCTGCTGGTTATTGTTTGGATGATTATTTAAGTCAAGTTAAACCGGGCTCACCAATATATTCTTATAGTTGCAACGGTTCTCAAGGTGAGAATTGGCATGTAGTAGGTTCACATATAGTTAATGGCACAAAATACTGTATGGCCGAGATAAACAATCAAACTGTTATGGAAGACTGCACAAATAATAAAAATCAGAACTGGGTAGTTGATGGTGTTGGTTTTCGTAATCAAGCTAATGGACTGTGTTTGTCACTCCCCCAAGGCAAGATAAATAAACAGTTGATTACCGCGAGTTGTAACAATCTTACTTCTATAAGTGAATCGTGGACACCAACTCATTGGCAGGGTGAGTCGATTAACGCTACTTCAAGTCCTGCTTGTAACAATAAGCAACTAGGCAATCGTGTTGCTTGTCTTGCTCAGCGGCAATGGTTAGCCTGGCAAACAGAACCAAAGTTGCATAATGCTTTGCTCTATGATTACACTGACGGTAATCCATATGAAGAGTGGTGTGCTGATTTTGTTAGCTATATCTATGCTGAGGCGGGAGCCCCTTTTACAGGTGGTGAAAGGGGTAATGGATGGGATGAATATAACGCTAACAATATCCAATATATGGGCTTTACCTATCATGCTGCTAATAGCGGTTACATACCAAAACCTGGCGATGTCGCATATTTTAATTATTCAGGAGGACATGTGGAGATAGTTGTAAAAGGAGGTAAGCATCCGTTATTCATATATGGAGATAGCGGCACGCATGATCCTATAACGGGTAATGGAAATATGGCTGAGAATCATATTGTATCTGATGGTCTTGCTGGCCATGTGGTTTATTATCTATCTCCAAATTAGATTTTATTCTCTTAAAGCTTAGGCTCAGCAGTTATGTATAATAATATAGTGACTATGCCAAAGGTTTTATCTAGGATAGCTAACTATTTTGCGTCGGTAAAGTTTTACCACCTTATAATAGGGCTATTTGTTTTTGAGAGTGTTTGGATTGCTGTGTCGGCTGCCTATCCTCAAGCTTTTGATGAGAATTTCCATTTTGGATTAATCAAGGTATATTCGCATTATTGGCTACCTTTTATTAGTCATCAGCCAAAATCTGCTGATCAGTATGGAGCCATAAGTAGGCTACCATCTTATTTATATGAATACTCGATGAGCTTCCCTTATCGACTTATTGAACTTTTTACCAAGAAACAAATTATTCAAGTTATCATATTAAGATTTCTAAATATTGCTATGCTAACTTATGCAATCGTATTGTTTAGAAGGGTACTGTTAAAAGTTGGGACTTCTAACGCTTTAACGAATCTATTACTGATGTTATTTGTGCTCATACCTATTGTTCCACAGCTGGCAGCACAAATAAATTATGATAATTTGATGATTCTATTAACGGCAGCAATGTTGTTGTTGGCTTTTAGGCTTACTGATGAAATAAAGGCCAAACAGCCTTCTATATGGTCAATTAGCTTATTTATAGGAACATCACTGCTGACAAGTCTAGTTAAGTATGCATTTTTGCCTATCTTTGCTGGCATGATCCTATTTCTATTAGTTATTCTCTATAGAAGTTACAAACCTAATATTAGATTATTCTTTCATCATTTAGTTGATAGTTGGCATCGACAACAAAAAATAGCGAAGTTTGTAATAGTATTCATGGCTATAGTGCCATTAGGGTTATTTATACAGCGAGATGTTGTAAATCTTGTTTTATATCAGCGTATTCAACCCGACTGCTCTAAAGTGTTGAGTGTTAAGCGGTGTATGGCCTATAGTCCATGGGCCTATAACTATAAGAATCATATAAAGTTAACTACTAGTAATCCTAAATTATATTCTGCTAATCCGGTTATTTATTTATTCCAGTGGCTTTATTGGATGTGGTATCGACTATTTTTCGCAGTCAATGGTCCAAAAAGTCATTTCAAGAATTTTCCACCTTTTCCTTTGCCAAGTGCAGCCACACTTATAGTTGTGATTGCTGGTTTTGTTGCGCTCGTTAAGTGGTGGCGAAAAATATTCGAAGCCAACCTCTACTTAGTTATGCTCGCAGTTGTTGCTGTATCTTATTTAGTAGCCTTAATGGGGCAAGGATATTTAACTTATCGCTATACTAATGTATTGGAGAATATGAATGGTAGATATTTGTTACCAGTCATTCTGTTAGTGGCCGCTATTCTTGGGCAAGCTCTTAGTAGAAGTTTAAGAAAGGCTCAGAACCGAAAGGTTATAATAGCCTTAGTTGTGCTTTTATTTTTTATTGAAGGTGGGGGAGTACTTACTTTTATCAGTCGGAGTAATGCGAGTTGGGATATACATAATAAAACAGTAGTAAAGGTAAATAATGTTGCCCGAAAAGTTGTTAAGCCTTTGCTAATAAAAGGTTCAAAGAAATATCACTCTAGTTTTTGGTTCTTTAATTAGGGTTATCTTTTTTTATCGAAGTAGTCTTTTTTAGTTATTTCTAATAAATCTTCTAGTAGAGAACGATTAATTCTTATTAGGTCCGACACTACACCTAAGGTGAAACTAATAAACGAGGCTACTAGTAATACGGTGCCAACAAGAAGACTTTGAAGGTGATGGGGACCAAAAGGATTCTTGACTAAGAAAGTTAAAATAAGAAAATTAACGAAGGGAATAAGACCTATTATTAGTAGAATACCGCCTAAGCTAAAGAATACAGCATAAGGTTTGTACATAATAATTGCTCTTACGATCGTGACGCTCGATCGTTTTATATGTTGCCAAGAACTTTTGAATTGCCTAGATTCTCTAAGCTTAGGATTAGTAACGATTGGTATGATGGCAATTGCATGACCTTTATGAGATGCCTGAATGGTAGTCTCTGTCGCCCAGCTGTAGTCAGCTATTGGATTTAATTGGATGGCCGCTAATCTTGTATAGGCTCTAAATCCACTTATTGCATCAGGGACACTTGTTCCTGCAGCAACATTCAATACCTTTGTACCAAACTTTTGTAAGAACTTCTTTTGTTTGGAGAAGTGGCTAATTGTTTGCGTCTGCCTATCGCCAATAACAGTGTCGGCTGTTCCATTTAGAATAGGTGCAATTAATTCGGGTATTTTTTCTTGAGGGTACTGATTATCTCCTTCGGTTAAGACAATAATATCTGCGCCCATTTCTAGTGCTCTATTTAAGCCGTGTCTAAAAGATCGACTCAACCCCTGATTCTTAGTATGAATTAAGAAGTTGTTAACTCCATAATCTTTAGCAACATCTATTGTTTTGTCGGTTGATCCATCGTCTATTAGTAATATTTCAATTTGATCGATACCCTTTATCTTTTTAGGTATTGTTTTTAAAACCAAAGGTAAAGTCTTCTCTTCATTCAAACACGGGATCATTATCACTAATTTCATAAGATAAGTGAATTATATCAAGTTTTATTAGAAATAACTTAATATTCTAGCCTGATTAAAAATATAGACTATAAAACGTATAATTTTTAACATAAGCAGGTAGAATAGATATTAATGAAATCGATTAGTGATAGAGAGTTTAGTTTTATAAATTTGGTATTAGGAATAATAATACTTTTATCGACTGTATATATAAGCTTAAGCCTAACTAATAATAGTCAGAATGGGACAATTAATCCTGTTAGAGAAAATAGATTAAATCTTAACATAAGTGCTGGATATACTAGCATTAGCTATGCTAACGACTTGAAGATTATTAATAAATCCATAGACCAAGAGAATATTGACCAAAATCTTGTTGCTAAAGGCTTAAGCCCGAAAAACTATTTAATGAAAGTTTCTTATGGTGTCATTGGCAATACAACTAAGCTCGTTTATCAAGAAAAGATAATTCAGCTATTAGAACAAGAGATAAATTCATCTACTCAATTAAGCAAGACCGAAGTTAGTAGATTAACTGCTCAGGTACAGCAACTAAATTCTAATCTAACGTTAATAAAAGCTATGTTATCATCTAGTAACCATTTGCAAAATAGCTTGCTTCAAAAGGAGAATAATATTTTCCCTTTACAGGTTTATCGATTAGAACTACTAAAAATTGCTGACGATCAACAAGCTAGCGAAATTGAGATAAGTAAACTCAGTAAAGTTTTTGTTGGTGCAATTAATAGTGCCGCTTATCAGGGAGTTAATGTCACTAATTTAAATGCTGATTTAACTACTGTAAATGGAGATATAACGTATGGTCGTAATATATCAAGTTCAATTGAGTCGTATCTGGCTAACTTAAGTACGCTGCCTAGTATGAAAAAATATCAGCTTTTAAATAATCAGCTAGCAACTGGCAAGAGAGATATCTTGGCCGCTCTAAATGCAGCCAAGGCTATTATTAATAATCTCGAATCAAGTTAATGTTAAATTTATATTAAACAGCCATATTAATTTAGATATCTTTATACGTATAATTTGGTAGTTATGCGAGGGATATATAAATGGAAAAGAATCGATATAACCCTATAAATGATGACAGTATAGCTTTAATAATAGGCATACTAATAATTGCCTTTATATGGCCTTATCGACATTATCTTTTGATTGTTTATAAGTCACCCTTAGCTCTAATAATTATTTCTAGTATCGTTGTCGCAATCTTGTTGTTGGGTATAGTACATAGATTAGTTAAGCGGTCGCGTAATATAATACTTGATCCTAGTAAATGGGATAGAATGGATGGCTTAGAGTTCGAAAACCAAATTAAAGAATGGCTAGTAAGGTGTGGATATGGACCTGTTAAAAAGACTGAATATTTTGATCAAGGGGTGGATTTGATCGCTGCTAAAAAGGGCAGCGTAATTGGAGTACAAGTCAAAAGATCAGCCAAGCCTGTTGGTGTTAGTGCTATTAGAGCCGCAGTTACCGGACTTAAAAGCTATGGCTGCAATCAAGCAATGGTAGTAACTAATTCAACTTTTACACGATCGGCAATAAATCTAGCTGAGTTAAATAATTGTCAACTAATCGATGGTCAGGCACTAAAAAGTAAAAAGTTATATTAATAATTTATATAAAAGTTAAGAGCTAGCTATAAAAAATGTATAATATAAAGTAAATTATCTAGATAAGTCTATACAATTTTTGTAACTAACTTAAAATATAAGAAAGAGAGAATAGTTAATGAATATAAAGTTTTATTTTGATCCTTCCTGCCCATTTTGTTGGGTTACTAGTCGCTGGTTACTAATGGTTAGCAATAAAAGAGAATTAAATATTGAATGGCATTTATTTAGCTTAGCATTTAAGAATGATGAGCTTAGTGAATCAAAAAAAGATGGTGGTGGTGACCATATGCCTGCTCATCGTGTTTTGCGGGTTATGTTGGCAGCTTCAAAAAGCGGAGCAAACTTATTAGATATGTATAGTGCTTTTGGTATCAAGCATTTCCTAGCCGGTGATGAATATGATAATGAAGTAATTGCTAGTGTATTAAAACAGCTTGGTCTTAATGAAGGCTTGATTAGTTCTGCTGATGATAAGTCTTTAGATAAAGAACTGATTGACTCGACCGAGTCAGCTGTAGATAAAGTTGGTCAAGACATTGGCGTGCCAACAATTGTGTTTATAAAAAAAGACGGAACAGAGACAGGCTTCTTCGGTCCAGTCATACAGACTTTGCCTGAAATGGACGAAGCAGTAGAGTTATGGGACGGCATAGTTAAATTAGCAGATAATGATAATTTCTATGAGCTTAAACGTGGAAGACCAAACGGTGGTCCAGATGTTGTAAGCACTGCTAAATGTTAAATAAATTTATATACTCTGTATAAAATCTTGCAGCAGAATTATTGAGCTTATAGCTAGTATAATAATGTAATATACAAAATATAGGTGGTTTGATGGATTCTAAACAATTATTTTTTAACTGTATTGATAAAGTCGACGAAGTCATCGATAATTTAAAAATCTCAGATTTTAATAAACCCACTCCTGATGAGGGCTGGAACGTTAATCGCTTACTTGAGCATATGTTTTATGAGCTTTATTGGATTCCCGATATTATTAGCGATAAGACTATAGAAGAAGTTGGCGATAAGTATGATAAAGATTATGTAAATCACAATTTTAAAAGAAATTGGAAGATAGGTTCCGATAAAGCAAAAAAAGCAGTAAAACAAGCAGAATTTGGTCAGAATGTTTACCTTTCTTTTTCGATAGTTACAAATGAGGATTATATCAATCAAGTATCCGGCGAGATGTTGATACATGCTTGGGACTTAGCTAAAGCCATAAATTTTCCACTTATATTCGGCGAACAATTGTCGCAGAATATATATAAATTAGCAAAACCAAAAATAGAATCGATGCGTTTAAGTGGTATGTTTAAGGGTATTAAAGTAAATGATAGCGCAGATATAACAACTAAGGTCTTGGCTCTTTACGGACGCTCAGATTAATAGTCTTATAATTAATATATTGTTTGGTAATTGCTTTAATAAAATCTATATCTTTTTAATTATTAATGCTACTGGTGAAGTATGTTTAGATTTAGACTGTATTAATCCTAGATAATCCTGACTTAGTGCTAGGCGCCAATTAGCAATTTCTACGACCATCATAGTTAGCATACCGGCCATTAACGAATACCGAGCAATTGTTAGGGCTCTTTTTTTAAAGGAAGACAAATACCATGCAATGAAGATTAAGAATGATGGAAGACATATTATTAAGTAACTACTGAGAAATAGTGGGCGCCATATCCATGACAATAAAAATAAGACTATTATTGGTAAAACGGCACTAACAAATAAATATTTAATGCTTTCTGAAGGTCTAATATATTTCTGGACAGCTAATAAAGCCAATATAACTAGTATTGGCCATAAAGAAATAATAAGGGTAGATGCTGTTACTGATTGAAAACCAAACAAATATTGAAAATAGATTATAAAAGTATTTGTTGCTGATGGTTTACTTGTTATTGGTAAATAGTTCCAAAATCCTGAATGACCAAGGCTATAGTAAACCCATACTGAGAAAGCACCGATAGATAATATCGCTGAACTTAGTGCACTAACAAAGACTGGAGTTTTTAATTTTGATCGGGTAACTATCAAGAATAATATTTGGGGAATAATGATTGCTAAAAAGAAGAAATGAAGAGCTAGCCCGACAAGGCAGGTAATTAAGTAACCGGGTAATCCCCATTTTCTTAAATGGTAGATGCCAATAAAACAAAGTTGATTTAATGCTACAACTAATGCCAACATACTATAGACTGTCGCACGATTGCCATACCAAATCATAAAAGGTGAAAACGCGATTAATAAGGCAGAAACTAGACCAGTAAAGCTTCTTCCTGAGGCAACTCTTCCTATTAGGTAAGCAACGATTATTAAAAGTTCATAACAAATGAGAGATAGTATTCTGTCTAAGTATATGCTCGGTTTACTAAATAAGCCGTTATACCAATGAAGTATCAAAAAGTATAAAGGCATAGGATCATCATTTGAGCCGAAACGAAATATGCTACCTAAATTATTTAAGGTACTAAGATGTAAGTTGTACGATTCTTGGTAATTTATGCCATCATGTATTATCCATAGTAAAGATACGACCGTACTCAAACCAATAGCAGCTAATATTATCCATAAGTGGTATTGTTTGCCATTTTCGGTATCTGCTTGCTTAATGTCGCTCATTGTATTAGCTCCTCTGCTGGCAGTTCTTCTTTAAGCGGCAAGAAATTTATGATGCGATCAGAAAGAGAAGCTCTAACAAAAGGTAGGAACATAATAATGTATAACAGACCCCATGAAGCATTTGTTATTAATGAGCTATTGACCCGTCCTTGATGATAGATAGTTAAGCCAATGCCGACTATCACGGCTAGAATGTATATTATATGAATAAATGCAAGGCTTAAGTAACTACCCTCTTGTTTTTCTTTTGAGGTGATTTTAAATCCGGTATCTATTCTAAGGATTGTATATATTAAGGCAAGTAAGTATATTGGCCAACTGCCTATTGAGAATGCGATTGCTCTAAACGAAAATGCATAGCTACTAATCCATTGAAGTGAATATAGAGTCAAAAAGATATACGGTACAAATATTAAGGCGATAGCCATGGTCGTTGAGCTTACAGGGATAAGACCGCCATAGAAATAGAATAAGGGCAAAAGAGCATCAGCTAGCACTATTAAGCCGGTTAAATAATAACTTACGGAGGCAAAATACTGTACCCTTTGTGGCCAAGTTAAACCTTTTAGCGTAAGAGGATTATATTTAAACATTACTTCCAAACTTCCTCTGGCCCATCGAAATTGTTGCTTCCAGTATGCTCCAAGATCTTCTGGTGCAAGCCCTTCGGCTAATATTAGTGGTACATAGATTGATCTCCAGCCTTTTGCATGTATCAATAAGGAGGTGAGTAAATCTTCAGTAATTGAATCTTGACTCATACCGTTGACACTTTCTAGAGCTGAACGGCGAATAACCATATTTGTTCCACACATAAATAGTGAATTGGTTCTTGCTTTGCCTCTACAAATAGGTCCAAAAAATAATGTTTGTTGCTGCCAGGCAGCATTAGCGACAAAACTTTCAGTATGATTACGGTAATATTGCGGACTTTGAACAAAAGCTACTTGGGGATCGATAAAATAGCCAGCAGTCTTGCTTAAAAAGTAAGGCTTTGGGATATGGTCACAGTCTAGAATTGCCACAAAAGGAGATTGGGTTTGGTTTAGGGCGTTATTTATATTGCCAGCCTTAGCACCGCCTGGTTTAGTTCTGGTAATACAGCTAACTTTAAGTGGATCTACTTCATTAGCGATTTTTTCAATCTCTTTCCAGTTGTCTTTTTTGGCTACTTTGCCGTCATTCAGAATGTATACATGGAAGTTTGGGTAATTCATTTGAGACGCTGCAATAACTGTTTTTCGCACAATTTCTACTGGCTCGCCAGCGACGGTTATAAAGACATCAATCGGAGCCTCAAAATTATTAGCAAAAGGTTCATCATGGGGCGTATCCCATGCGGCATGAATTAATGTAAACAACTGCCAAAGATGAAATACTTCACCTAAAATTAAGACTATATATAGATAGATATTTCCTCGTTGAAAAAGAACAATTAAAGAAATGAAGTAAAAAGCGGCTAGGATTGCATTAATTATTAGTAATTTTTTAGCTCTAACAGCATTTAAGAATGGTGACTTCATTGCGATATCCTCCCTGCTAAATCAGGTAATTGGTGTGAGTATAGCTTTAGGCCAAACCATACCCAATTGTTATCGTAATAATCTACGTTGGTTTTTAATTGACCTGTTTTGTTATTAAATAAATTGGCTATAAGTTTGGTGTTAATTATGTTTGTGGCTATTGAAGGATGATTATATTCAAAATAGCCTAATGTTCCTCCATACAGGGCGTAAGAGCTATAGTCGACGACTCTATTACCATTATGGTTGTAGATAGCCGCTAATGAGTGAGTTGTCTTATATTGTTTAGCTAGATATGAAAAACCATTTAATGTATTTTTAGCTGCGTTTATATGATTCCATTGATAGTCAAGAGCTACTCTATATATTGTTCGAAAAGCATTAAAACCAAAGTTTGTTGTTTGTGAATGGTTAGGGCTTGGTGAATATGTACCCGTTTTGCGATTTACGGTAATCCAATCGGGTGGTAAGTTGTCTGTTGATTTTGACCCCAGTGTCGATTGACTCATGGAATTAATTTCTGGATAGGTGTCTTTTGCAAGAGCTAACCATTGGTTATGAGGGTCTACTTTGTCAAAGATTCTATAGGAAGCTGGTGAAAAATACGATGGATTGACTACTATATATGGCGTAGCCGCTGTTTTCTCTATATTATCTGCAGCCAGATAATAAAGTCCATTGATCTTTACTACTTCAACATTCCATATCGACTGGATAATACTAATAGCATCATGTTTATAATTGGCCTTATGCCATCGTTGGGAAGCCATTAAAAGTGCTAGGGCTATATCGCAATCAGCATCAGCGGCTGTGTTTTGTCCGTTATTGGCTGTCATGATACCGTAAGAACCATTAGAATTGCGTCCCCATTCCCAAGAGAAAAGATGATCGCTACGCTGTAGATTAGTTTTCGTCCATTGCCAGGTAGTATTAAAAACGTTCTGGTCATTTTGCCAAACTGCTCGTAGCATAGTATAGCTTTGGCCTTCAGAAGTTGTGATGCTATTAACTGGATTAGATACAGTCCTGCCCTCGCTTAGCCATTGATTTTTTAAGTAAGACTGCCATAAGGCAGCAGTTAACTTATTGGTATTAACTTTGCTTGTTTGTTGAGATGGAAATATCATGAATACCCCAATCGATATGAGGCCCACGGCAACTAGACCGATTATTGTAATAATAATCCGATGTTTATTCATAGACTCCTAATTTTATGATCTTTAACTATACTTAGCCTTAAGATTACAAGAACATGATTTATACTGTCTGTGAGTAATTACACTCGGTGACGAATGTTATAAATATTTTGGACATCATAATTCTTAGATTGTGTTAAATAGAAGAGCTTGTAGTCTAACTGGAATCGCACCATAACTAATAAGAACATCACTGGTCTTGTAGCAGATAATTTAGGAAATTAAGTTTTTAGTCATAAAAGTGTATACTGTTTTTAGTAAATATATAAAAGCAAAAAAAGGAAAAAAAATGACACTTGGTAATCTGAAAAATCAGGCAACCGGTTTACTTGATCAATACAAGAATCAGTCACCTGCAACTTATGCGGCTGCACAACAAGCAATTGGTGGCTTATTAATTTTGGACGGTTTCCTTGGATTGCCTCATCCATTTGATGGCAAGAAAAGAACTGGAATATTCGGAGCGGTCATTGGTGTTATATTTGGGATAATATTCATTTTAATACCTACCATATTTGGTAGTCTATCGGGTATTAATAAAATGACCGCAACAACCAATGCGACGGTAGTTTCGGTTACCCAGAGCCAGTCGAACGCTGCTTCATATAGCGGTTCTAGTAGTTCGCAGCAGTCTGCTACTACCTGTTCGGCTGTAGCTAGTTATTCTGTCAATGGGAAACAATACATTCAGGCATCTTCGCTTAGTTCAAGTAGTATGTGCTCATTAGGAAAAGGGCAGTCCTTGAATATTCACTATAATCCTAAAAATCCAAGCCAGTGGGCAACCAGTGTCAAGACAGCAACTTTAATTTTAAGCATATTTTTCTACTTGGGTATATTTATGGTTATTAGCTCAGTTATTATGGTGATAATTAAGCTCTTAAGCATTTTCTTTGGATGGAAGCTTATTAAAAGCGGTAGAAAGTTGGCCAAGACGTTGCCTGAAGGAATAGACCTATCTGGTACTATCCATGAAATTGAAAATGCCTTCAAATCCACTGTGTTTGGTTTTCCTCCAGGAGCAGGTAATCAATCGAACCCAATACAGAATCTTATGCAACAACAAAGTAATATGAATAACCAGTTCAATTCACCTAATCCAGTTAATGTTCCACAACAAAACCAGGTATATTCTCCCCAACAGACCAACCCTAATCCAGTTGTTTCGCCGCAACCTAATAATCCTACACAACCCTATACACCCAACGAACAGTCTCTTCCTCAAAACCAACCAGTACAGAACAATACTCCACCGGAGGATCAGATGCCAAATCAAAACAATGAACAACAGTATTAATTGTTATAAGGAATTACTTTTCTTGGAAGAAATTAAAGAT
>DAHXNJ010000025.1 GCA_027365445.1 Candidatus Saccharimonadota bacterium
TCTTTACAATTTAAACATAAGTATAGCCTTTATCCGGTACAATGAATAGTAGATATAAGGTAAGAACAGATGTGTATAAGGGGTATTAGCTCAGTTGGCTAGAGCGCGGCATTCGCATTGCCGAGGCCGGCGGTTCGACTCCGCCATACTCCACCAGGCATATTAATAAGTTAGGGCTAATATATCTAATTATAGGATGTATAGAAAATAGCTCTTTTGAATAAGATATACTAAATAACAATAAAAGAATAATTTTATATCTAAAGCAGCAGTATGATTAAAAAATTAGGCAAACAGATACTTACTCATATCTTAGAAGGACAAGTTAAAAAACTTCGCATAAAGAATAACTTTAAATTAATAGCCGTCGCAGGAAGTATAGGCAAAACATCAACTAAAATAGCCATAGCAAGGTTGCTCAATGAAGGCTATCGAGTAAGATTTCAGGATGGAAATTATAATGATCGTCTCACTGTACCTTTAATTTTCTTTAATAGACAAGAGCCGCCAATTTTTAATTTATTAGCTTGGATCAAGTTAATATATCTTAATTATCAAGATGTAAAGCGAGATTACCCTTTTGATTATGTGATAGTTGAATTGGGGACAGATGGTATAGGGCAAATGGAACATTTCTCATACCTAAACCCTGATTTATATGTTTTAACTTCTATCTCTCCAGAACATATGGAGAATTTTCAAACGCTCGATAATGTCGCAGCAGAAGAGCTGGTAATGATAAAGCACTCCAAACAAAATCTTATAAACATAGACGATTGTTCAAGGAAATACCTGAAGGGGCTTAAATACATAAGTTATGGTATATCGGAAAATGCAGATTATCGTCTAATAAACCTAGAGACGCTAGGTATTAAGGGTTCAAAAGCAACATTAAAGCTTTCTGCTAAACAACAAATCCATTTAACTATAGGTCTATTGGGTATTCAAGGAGCGAAAATTTGCTTAGCGGCTATATCGGTAGTCGATCTGTTAGCCGTTATAGATGATAAAATTTTAAAGCAGATAGCAAATCTTCCTCAAATCAGTGGTCGAATGCAAGTACTAAAGGGCGTAAATGGTAGCACTATAATTGACGATACCTATAATGCCAGCCCTACTGCAGTGTGTTCAGCATTAGATGTGCTATATGATACAAACGCGAATCAACGAATTGCCATTTTAGGTAGTATGAATGAACTTGGAGACTATGGAATTGAGGCACATCAATTAGTTGGTAGATATTGTGATCCATTGAAACTAAGCTTAGTAGTAACGATTGGTGGGTTAGCTAGAGATTATTTGGCTTCAGCCGCAGAAGCTAATGGCTGCACAGTTATGACGTTTTTAGATCCAAATAAAGCAGGTGAATATGTTAGAAAGCAAATAAAGCAAGATACAGTCATACTAGTAAAAGGTTCTCAAAATGGAGTATTCGCAGAAGAGGCTATTAAACCATTATTAAAATATTCTAAAGATAGCGCAAAGTTAGTTAGACAATCAGCTTACTGGTTGGATCAAAAAAATAATTACTATAAGTTGATTAAGGGTCTAAATAGGATTTAGCCGTAAGTTAGATATATCTACTCCTGAGCGACCGTGAAAAGTACAGGCGCTTAATTGGCCAATTGCCTACTGGCGTAGAAGATGGAATGCTCCATGACCATAGCTATTAGCTTTTTGGCCACTAATCCAGAGTCTTTGCTGTTTTACTCTTTACAATTTAAACATAAGTATAGCCTTTATCCGGTACAATGAATAGTAGATATAAGGTAAGAACAGATGTGTATAGGGGGTATTAGCTCAGTTGGCTAGAGCGCGGCATTCGCATTGCCGAGGCCGGCGGTTCGACTCCGCCATACTCCACCAATTGTTAATTTAGTTATGTTTATGATTGATTATAGAATCGAACGCTTCTAGTATAATGAGCACTAACATGCAAATAATAGTAGATAAACTAGCCGTAAATTATGAATTAAAGGGAAATGGACGGCTAGTGTTACTACTTCATGGTTGGGGGGATAGTTTAGTAACTTATAGTGCGTTAATGAACTATCTTAGTCCAAGATTTCAGGTTGTTGCTTTAGATCTTCCAGGCTTTGGAGGAAGTGAAGCAGCTCCTGAAGCATGGAATCTAGATAATTATTGTTTTTTTATAGCTCATTTTTTAGACAAACTAGAATTATCAAATCCTTATGCTATTATTGGACATTCTAATGGAGGTGCGTTAGCGATTAGAGCTTTGTCTATGGAGTGCTTGAGAGCGGATAAGCTAATATTAATTGCTGCTTCAGGGATAAGAAACGGGAATCACAATAAGCAGTTATTGATTAAGGCCGTGGCTAAAACTGGTAAGCTAACTACTTTTTGGTTACCTAAGCCTTCTAGGCAAAAGTTGCAGCGTAAATTATACGGAACTATTGGATCAGATATGATGGCTGTGCCACAGCTAAGAGAAACATTTAAGTTGACAGTTAAGCAAGATGTACAGGCCGATGCGGCTAAGCTTAAGCTGCCAGTTTTGCTAATATTTGCTAAGCATGATCCGGCCATACCCTATAAAGATGCTATTACCTATCATAATTTAATACCAAATTCTAAGTTAAAAGAGATAGATAGCAGTGATCATTTTATTCATCATGATCAGCCAGATTTAGTTTTTAAGTTAATTGGAGAATTTTTATGATTCTAAGCCTATTGTCTATCTATGCACCTAGTTTCCCCAAAAATATTATCTATATGCTTCAGACTTGTGAGTATAGGCCACTACCTTATCTTGTCTGGCTATGGCGAACTAAAGATTATTCAACGGTACAACATCGACAAAAGCTAGATAGGACTAATTATGCCAAAGCATTGCTGATGATAATTTATGTCGGTATTGCAGTTGAAATATTAGTTGGTATTTTGATGATTATTTTTGGCTTAGCTGATCATATAGTGGGATTATGGCCTTTTGGCGCTGCGTTAATTGTTATCTATCCGCTTATCTGGCCGCACTTAATTTTAATTCCTTTGGTTTTAGGTAATGCTTATATAGTTAAGCCAAGACAAAATCAACAAATAATCGCTTCAGCTAAAATATTTGCTAAGTATCCTGGAGTAAAGATTGCAGTTGCCGGTAGTTATGGTAAGACTTCGATGAAAGAAGTATTAAAAACGGTACTTCAGGCTGATAGAAAAGTCGTGGCAACTTTGGCTAATCATAACGTTCCGATTGAACATGCAAAATTAGCAAGAAATTTAGACGGACAAGAGGATGTTTTAATAATAGAATATGGTGAAGGAGAGCCAGGTGATGTAGCTAAATTTTGCCAAGTTACACATCCAAACTATGGTATTATTACCGGTTTAGCACCGGCGCATTTAGATAAGTACAAAACACTTAAAGCCGCCGGTGATGATATCTTTTCTCTTGCATCTTACTTAAAAAATCGACATGTTTATGTCAATAGTGAATCAGTTGCCGCCAAAGAATATATGAAACCTCAGTTTATTCAATATGATGAACATGGAGCTGGTAAACTAAAAGTGGAGAACCTTAAAATAAGCATAACTTCTACCAAATTTAAATTAGTTAATAATAAACAAACTATTAATGTCAACAGTGGATTAATAGGTCGTCATCAGGTAGGCGTATTATCAGTAGTAGTTTTAATAGCCCTTGAGTTAGGGCTAAGTGCAAAACAGATAGAAAATGCAATTGCTAAAACAAAGCCATTTGAGCATAGGATGTACCCTTATGAATTATCTGGTGCATGGATTATAGATGATACATATAATGGCAATATAGAAGGAATTAAGGTAGGCTGCCAGTTATTAGCTGAGCTTAAAGCCAAACGAAAAGTTTATGTCACCCCTGGTTTGGTTGATCAAGGGTCGGAGACTGCGGCTATTCATAATCAGCTCGGTAGGTATATTGCTTCTTCAAAGCCGGATCTAGTGGTGTTGATGAATAACTCAGTTACCTTATATATAAAAGAAGGTCTAATTGGTGCTGGCTATAAAGGAGAGCTTAGAATTGAAACGAATCCACTGAATTTTTACCTTAACTTGGAACATTTTGTAGCCAGTGGAGATTTGGTTTTAATGCAAAACGATTGGCCGGATAATTATCATTAATTTTAGGCTATACTAACAAGGGTATGAATAAATTAAAAATTGGTGTTATTTTTGGTTCACGCTCCACCGAACATGACGTATCAATCATTACTGCAATAGCTAGCATTATTAAGCCAATAAATCTAACTGAAGAATATGAAGCCGTTCCTATCTATATCGATAAATTAGGTCGTTGGTATTGCGATCCTGCCCTAGCTGATATTAATCTATATACCAAAGATAATATTGGAAATTATCTAGCCAAGCTAAGGCCAGTATTATTGGAATTAAATGGCGGCTTTAATCTAATTAAACCCGGTCTTAAAGATAAGAAATTGAAGATTGATGTTATATTTCCGGCTACTCACGGTACTCATGGTGAAGACGGGGAGCTTATGGGGATGCTTGATCTTATTAATGTGCCTTATGTTGGATCAGAGATGCCAGCCAGTGTATTATCGATGGATAAGTCATTAGCTAAAATTATGGCCGAATTTAGTGGTATTCCTACTTCTCGGTTTGTATTTTTTTATGCCAAAGAATTCTTAAATAACCAACAAGCTATAATGATGCGACTTAAAGATTTGAATTTCCCTTTATTTGTGAAGCCAGTTCATTTAGGCTCGAGTATCGCGATTAGTCGGGTAACCGACAATAAAGCTTTAGTAAATGCAATTGAATTGGCGGCTCATTATGATGAAAAGATAATAGTAGAAGAAGCAGTTAATAATTTAGTAGAAGTAACACTGCCAATTATGGGTAATAATGAACTTAAACCGGCCTTATTAGAGCAGCCATTATTAAAGGATGAAGCGTTTTTTGACTTTAATACAAAGTATATGAGTGGCGGTAAGAAGGGTAAAAATACTAAACAAGGCGCACAAGGATATAGCAAGCTACCAGCCGACCTACCAAAGGGACTATATAAAGAAGCAGAAGAAATTGCGCTAAAGGTTTATCGAGTACTTGGTCTAAAAGGTATTGCACGAGTCGATTTATTGATTGATCTTAAAGCTAAAGAGGTCTATTTCAATGAAGTAAACCCCTTGCCGGGGAGTCTTTATGCTCATAATTGGCAGCAAGCAGGAACCAGTAGTGTATCTTTGATAAGCCAATTAATAAAATTAGCCCAAGAACGTTTTGAAGAAAAGAAAGAACTAAATACTATTTTTGAAACAAATTATTTAAAGCAGTATTAAATAATAAATTAAGTATTACAGTTAGAAGGACTTTGAGATAGTTGCTATAATTTGAAAGATTATGAAACGTTACAATCCTAAAGAAATCGAACCTAAATGGCAAGATGAATGGAATAAGTCTGGCATATATAATGCTATCGACTTTGATCCTAAGCAAAAATTTGTCATGCTCTGTGAATTTCCCTATCCATCAGGCACTGGGATGCATATAGGGCATATTAGGGAATATACCGTTGGAGATATTATTGCTAGACAAAAGCGGATGATGGGGTATAACGTTTTGTTCCCTATGGGATATGATGCTTTTGGTTTACCTACTGAAAACTATGCTATAAAGAATAAGATTTCGCCTATTCAAGCCACTGAGGATAATGTTTCTAATTTTAGAGTTCAGTTAGAAAGCATGGGCTTTAGCATTGACTGGACAAGAAGTTTTAAGACTTCAGACCCAGATTATTATAAATGGACACAATGGTTGTTTCTGCAGTTCTTTAATAATGGCTTAGCATATCAAGAAGAGATAGCGGTTAACTGGTGTCCTTTTTGTAAAACCGGATTAGCTAACGAAGAAGTAATTAATGCAAGGCATGAACGTTGTGATACGTTAGTCGAGAAAAAATTATTAAAGCAATGGCTACTTAGAATTACTGATTATGCCGATCGATTAATTTCAGGACTTAATGATGTCGATTATCCAAGCCGAATTGCTGATCAGCAAATAAATTGGATTGGCAAGTCTAAGGGAGCCCAAATTGATTTTAAGATAGAGAATTCCGAGCATTTTATTAAAGTTTTTACCACTAGACCGGATACTATCTTTGGTGCTACCTTCTTAGTGATTGCACCTGACCATCCTTTAGTAGAAGAGATAACCAAGCCTGATCATAAAAAACAAGTTAATGAACTGATTGAGCAGGTAAGCCGGCAAACAGATGTTGAACGTCAAGAAAATAAAAAAGACAAACAAGGTGTATTTAGTGGTTCTTATGCCATCAATCCGGCTAATAAGGAAAAAATACCAATTTGGATAGCTGACTATGTGTTGATGGGTTATGGCACAGGAGCAATTATGGCAGTGCCGGCTCATGATGATAGAGATAATGCCTTTGCTCATAAATATGAACTGCCAATTAAATATGTGGTTGAACCAGTATCGGGTGAAGCAAAACAAAATGAAGTTAAAAAAGAAGCAATTGTCGTTGCTTTAAGAAATCCTAAAACTAATCAGTATCTAATATTGAATTGGGGACCGAGAAAGGAAAGATATGGCGGTCGCCTGCTTATAGGTGGTGGAATTAATCAAAGCGAAAGTCTAGAAGAATGTGCAAAAAGAGAAATTGCCGAAGAGATTGGATTTACAAATGTCAAATTGGTCAGTGCTTTAGGCTATCGAGTTCATAGCCATTACTTCTCAAACGTAGTTAATAAAGACGTTTATGCAGTCATTAGCGGAATGCTATATGATTTAATAGATGAAACAACGCAAGAAACTCAACTTGATGAAGGGGAAAAAGATAAATTTAAACTTGAATGGATGGAAGAGGATAGTGCCTTAAGGTCTATTGACGACAAGGCCCATTTGCATATTTTCGAAGCTTTGGTAAAGAACAATGTCTTTAGTGGTGAAGGAATTATAAGTGACAGTGGTCACTATGATGGCATGTCTAGTTCGCTAATGCGCGACAAGATAGTAAGTGATCTTGATGCTCAGGGAAGCGCTAAAGAAAAGGTTAACTATAGAATTAGAGACTGGATATTTAGTCGTCAACATTATTGGGGAGAGCCAATACCTATTATTCATTGTCCTAAGCACGGGGCAGTAGCAGTGCCTATAAGTGATCTACCGGTAGAACTACCGAAAGTGGATCATTATGAGCCGACAGATAACGGGGAAAGTCCATTGGCTGCTATTGATGAATGGGTGAATGTTCCTTGTCCAGTTTGTGGTGGCCCAGCTCGTCGTGAAACTGATACGATGCCTAACTGGGCAGGTAGTAGTTGGTATTATTTAAGATATTTTGATGCCCATAACGATCAGGCCTTTGCAGACCGATCTAAATTAGATTATTGGGGGAGTGTCGATTTGTATCTTGGAGGTATGGAACATACCACTCTCCATCTTCTTTATTCACGTTTTTGGCATCAGTTTTTGTATGATCAGGGATTAGTGCCAACAGCAGAACCTTATGCTGCAAGGAGAGGTCAAGGTATTATCTTGGGACCCGATGGTTCAAAAATGAGCAAAAGCAAGGGTAATATAGTTAATCCTACGGAGATTATTGATAGTGGTTATGGTGCCGATTCTTTAAGGTTGGCTATAGCTTTTTTGGCTCCTTATGACCTAACTAGTCCATGGAGCCCAGAAAGTCTTGGTGGAACTTCCAGGTTCTTAAATAGATTATGGACTTTAGTTCATGAATTCAATAACCAAGACGGTGGTATATCTGAATCAATCGAACTTAAACAAGTTATTAATAAAACAATCCTTAAGGTCAGTCAGGATCTTGAACAACTCGGATTTAATACTGCTATTGCGACATTGATGGAATGTATGAATGAGATCTATCTTATTAAAGCAAAAGATAGCTATAAGTCTGTGGAATGGCAGTGGGCCATCGAGACGCTACTTAAACTAATTGCTCCTTTTGCTCCTCATATAACAGAAGAGCTATGGCATGAGATGGGAAATGATGATTCAATTCATCAAAGCGAATGGCCCAAATATGATAAAAAATATACGCTTATCGATAAATCTATAATTGCAGTTCAAGTCAATGGTAAATTAAGAGGAGACATCACCCTTGCTAATGTTAATGCGTCACAGGATGATGTTATGGCCGCTATTTTAAAAGATGAAAAAATAAGTAAATATATAACAGATCAGAAGATCGATCGTATAATCTATATAGAAAGCAAACTTATAAATTTGGTTATTAAGTAGATCTTTAGCCATCTATTAAGTTTGGTATAAGGTGTTATTTCTGCTAAAGTAAATAATTAAGAACTATTAATAACCAAGATAAGGAAGAGAGGTTATATGGGTAAACCAAAAAAACGGACTAGTCCAAGGGCAACTGGCGCAAGACGTAGTCATTTAGTTCTCAAACTTGCTAGACAAGTCAATGCACGTTCACCGATTAAGGCAAAAACCACTAAAAGAGAAATGGGCAAGGGTGCTAAAGTTTAAATACGAAAAATGCGGCTTGTATCCATACTTTAATTCAAATGTTAATATTATTTAAAAATACGTGGCCTGTGTAATAAGATGGCATCCAATAGACACTTAGGTCGAATAATAGCACTCCAAACTCTCTATGAAGAAGAGTTTAGAGTTGAAGCTCAAGATAAGAGCTTTGATCTTGATGAGGTTATCTCTCGAAACATTAGTAGGTATGAAGAATTAGTAGAGGATACTGATTTTATTTACGCCTTAATTTACGGCGTTGTAAAGTGCAAGGAACAGTTAGACAAACAGTTACAGCCCGTAGCTCCTGAATGGCCAATCGATCAAATAGCAAGAATGGATAGGATAGTCTTGCGTATTGGCCTATACGAGTTAAATAATGAGTCAGATGTTCCACCTAAAGTTGTTATTAACGAAGCAGTTGAATTGGCTAAAGCTTTTGGAGCGGAAAATTCATCTAAGTTTATTAATGGAGTCTTAGGTACGCTATTGAGGCAAAAAGAAGAAGAGCCGAAAGTTGCTAAAGTAGTTACTGATAAGCCAATTAAGAAGAAGACTAGTAAATAGATATGAAAAGACCTAAGCCAATCAAGGGAATACGTAAATTCGTAACTCGAAAACCACTTATCGATGAAGCGGTCCATGAGACTACATCAGGTGGTATAATTTGGCGACGAAATCCTCAAAATAACGAATTAGAGCTGTTGTTAATTCAAGATGCAAAGAATCGTTGGACTATTCCTAAAGGGCACGTGGAACCGGGAGAAGAACCTAAAGCAACCGCTAAACGAGAGATTACCGAAGAGACGGGACTACAGGAAATGAAAATGATGTCTTGGTTGGGTAAGGTTAATTTCCGTTATCGACGTAACCATACCCTAGTATTAATGACAATGCATATCTATCTAGTTCAGGCACTTGGTGATACGCACAAATTAAAGGGAGAAGATTGGTTAAATGACATGCGCTGGCTGCCAACTAATGAAGCAATAGATAAGATTGCCTATGAGGATATCGGTAAGCTTATTTTAATAGGTCTTAAAAGAATAAGAGACGCTAAGTTATAAATTATGGACATTACAAGTTATGTAAAATTTGCCCAGCAAAACCTTAAGGTAAATTTCACGGATATTAATTTATTAGTAACTGCTTTTACGCATCGATCATACCTTAATGAGCATCGCAAGACAGTTAAAGAACATAATGAGCGACTTGAATTTTTAGGAGACGCAGTACTTGAATTAGTGGTAACTGAATATTTGTTTCTTAATTATTCTGAGCCAGAAGGAATACTGACTAACTGGCGTAGTGCATTAGTTAGAACTGAAAGTATCGGATTGGCTGCTCAGACGTTTGGATTTGAGCCCTTGCTCAGATTAAGCCGAGGCGAGAAAAAAGGTACTGATCGCGGTAGGGCACAGATACTTGCCAATAGTTTTGAAGCTGTTATTGGGGCTATTTATTTAGACCAAGGTTACGACATTGCTAAAGATTTTATCACTAGGTCCATATTAGCTACCTTTAATGATATTCTTTCAAAAGGAACATGGCTTGATCCAAAATCTCATTTACAAGAAATAGTACAGAGCCAAGAAGGTTCTACACCTTTTTATAAAGTAATTTCTGAAGAAGGACCTGACCATGATAAGACTTTTCAAGTTGGAGTGTTTGTCGACGGACGGTTATTAGGTCAAGGCAAAGGACCAAGTAAGCAGGCTGGTCAACAGCAAGCAGCCGAAGAAGCACTGAAAACGTATGATGGATTAGCTGAACAAATAAAGAATAGCGATGCTAAGAGTTAAGTAGATGCAATTTATTATTTGACTACAGAGGCGCTAATCTGTAAAATATATATCAAATTGAAAGAAAACTTAATTTTATAAATGCTTTAATGGTTTGTTAAAGTATGATAGGCTAACTTAAGCTCAAGGAGAATTGAAAAAAATAGTATGTTAACCATTCGAATGCAAAGAAAAGGCCGTAAGGGACATGCTATGTTCCGTATGGTAGTCCAAGATTCACGCTATACCCCAACTAGTGGAAAAGTAGTTGCTTATTTAGGAAGTTATAATCCCCATAATAAAGAGGTAATTTTAGATAAAGAAAAGGCGTCTTTTTATCTAGAGCATGGCGCTAAACCATCTCAACGAATAGTCGGTATATTACGTAATGAAAAGGTTAGTTTACCTGCATGGGTAGCTGATATTAAGCCTAGTGCTGGATCGATTCGTTTTCCTGATAAGCGTCGATCAACTACTCCTAAGATTGAAGAAGAAGTAGTCGCTCCGAACGATGAGCCTATTAAAGAAAAAGCTGTCGAAACAGAAGAAGTAGCTGAAGCTAATAAAACAGAAGAAAGCTAACTTAAGAGTTAGTTTTCTTTATCTTTTTCAAGTAGGATAGTTAAATTTACTTGATTTTAAATCAAGAAGAGAAATCTAGTTTAAAAAAAGTGATATACTTATTGGTATCAGATAATTAAAGAGAGGACTTGTTAATGAGTAGCATTGACCAACAATTTGTAGAATATGTAGTAAAGTCTTTGGTCGGTAACCCAGACGCTGTGAAAATCGAGCGAAGAATTGACGAAAAAGGCGTTTTATTAGAACTGACCGTTGACCCCGAGGACTTAGGTAGAGTAATAGGAAAAAGGGGTGCAACAGCCCAAAGCTTAAGAACACTATTAAGAGCCCTTGGTACTAAGAACGACGCTAGATATAACTTAAAGATAGTAGATAATGGAGTTCCTGGTGAAAGACGAAGTTTTAGAGATAGAAACGATTCAGAACCGAAGAACGAAGAATATGCTGCTAATTCATCTGATGAAGAATATGAGACAACTCTAAATACCGATAAAGAATCGGAAATGAAAAGTGAAGAAGAAGAGAGTGACGATAAATATTCTAAAACTAGACGCGAATTAGAAGAAATGGACGATCTAGATCTTTAGTCTCATCTTTTAAATCAAAAGAGTCTAACATAATGAACGTACAAATCATAACCCTCTTTCCAGAGATGTTTTTGGGTGTTTTAAATAATAGTATGTTACTAAAAGCTCAAAAGCATAATCTATTTAGCTATAGTCTTATAGATCTTAGAGATTACGGCAAAGGACCAAGGAAACAGGTCGATGATATTCCATATGGTGGCGGCGATGGAATGCTTTTAATGGTCGAGCCATTAGTATTGGCGATAGAAGCAGCTAAAAAAAACGATCCAGAAGCTTTAGTTATATTGCCTACTCCTCGTGGGAAAATCTACAAACAGTCAGATGCCAAAAAACTAGTTCTTGAAAGTCGTAACCTTATTATAGTTTGTCCTAGGTATGAGGGTTATGATGAAAGGATAATTGATTGGGTAGATAAGCAATATTGTGTTGGTAATTATATCTTAACCGGAGGGGAGTTGCCGGCCATGGTTATGATAGATTCTATTGTTAGGTTATTGCCTGGGGTATTAGGAGGAGAAAAATCAGCTGAAATTGAATCATTTCAATTAGATGATCACTCAATAGAGTTTGCTCAATATACTAGACCAGAGATTTTTCGTGATCGTCGTGTGCCTGACGTTCTCTTGAGTGGGCACCATAAACAGATTGAACAATGGCGAAAAATGAGCAATTAAAATAAATTAATAATCATTTTTATCCTTGTATTTTATAAATGCTTACAGCTAAACCTGTTTTTTAAGATATAATTGTAGTATTAATACCTATATAAGGAGGAATAAAATGAAATTATTTAGCATCAAACCGGTTTACGCACACTGTGATCTACCATGCGGAGTTTACGACCCATCACAGGCAAAAGTAGAAGCAACAGCAGTACATGAGATTCTAAAAAAATATTCAGATTTAGATGAGGCAGATAAAGTAAGGGCGATAATCATCAAGGAGGAACGGGCCGAGTTGGTTAAGCATCACCTGATGGTTTTATGGGCTGATTATTTCAAACCTGAACATATTGATAAGTACCCTGAACTCCACGATATGTTTTGGAAGGCTATTAAACAAGCTAGTCAATGTAAAAGACATTTAGATCCAGCCGAAGGTCAAAAACTCGAGGATCAAGTCGATGCAATTGCCAAAATTTTTTGGGAAACAAAACAGGCCTAAATTGATAGTACGACGTATTGTCGGCAGTAGTATGAGCCCTAAATTAGTACCCGGACAACTAGTTTTAGCTAGTGGTATGTTTAAGACTGTTCATAAAGGTAGTGTTTATGTCTTTAGGCATGACGGTAAAGAAAAAATAAAGAGAGTTGAGCGAGTGAGCGGGGATCGGGTATTTTTTATAGGCGATAATCTAGACTATAGCAGCGATAGTCGTCATTTTGGTTGGATTTTTAAAAAGGAGGTTAGAGCTAAAGTTTTATGGCCGAGGATACACAACTAGGCTTCAATATGCCTAAAGCGTAACGCCCCAAAAACGATTAGCACAATTAATGTTATGGCTAGTGCAATGCAGTCATGGATGATACCAAATCGACTGGTTCCTAGCATAGACCAGCGCAAGGCGTCTACGGTATAGGATATAGGATTTATTTCGGCTATTATTTTCAGCCAAGTCGGCACGTGAGTTAGTGGATATAGTGCGCCGCTTAAAAAATAGAGTGGAAAAACAAGGAACTGGTTAATAGCTTGAAATCCTTGCATATCTTGTACGAATGACCCTATTCCAGAGGAGAATGCAGTTATAGACAAGGCAAGAGCACTCAAGAAAATTATAGAAATTGACGCCATAGCCCAGTTATAAGGTCTAAACCCTAAAGCAAGAGAGATTATAAATACTAGTAGTCCTTGCATTACTGCTGTTGTTGCGCCGCCTATTGCCCCTCCAAGCATAATTTTGAGACGACTAACTGGAGCGACGATCGTTTCTTTAAGGAAGCCAAATTGTCGATCAAATATAATCATGGCACCATAAAACATTGAAGAAAATAAGACAGTCTGAGCCATTATTCCTGGTACTAGAAACTGTAGATAGTTACCCTGACCAGCAGCTTTATAAACTGAACCAAGACCATAGCCTAGAGCTAAAAGGAATAAAAGTGGCTGTCCGATTGCGCCCACGATTCTAGATTTACTTCTAAAGTAGCGCTTTATCTGCCTTAACCATAGATAGTACATTATTCTCATCGCATATTCCTTGATCTTTGACGACTACGCCAAACTTCGTGTGGACTAACTTCTTCATCTCTTAGTTCTTTTCCGGTTAGATCTAGATAGGCTTTTTCTAAAGTATTGGTTTTTGTTTGTTTCATTAGCTCGGCCGCTGTACCGATCACTAATAACTTACCATGATCAATTATGGCAATTCTATTAGCATTTGCTTCGGCTTCGTCAAGATAATGGGTAGTAAATAAAACGGTCATATCTTTCTCCTTAGCTAAATTACCGACATAACCCCATAATAAATTTCGGGTTTGAGTATCTAGCCCGAGTGTTGGCTCGTCAAGAAAAAGTACTTTTGGGTGATGTAGTAAACCTCTGGCAATTTCGAGCCTTCTTTTCATGCCTCCTGAAAAAGTTTTAACTAGATGATCTCGTCTATCCCATAACTCTACTAGAGTAAGGAGTTCTTTTATTCTTGAGTCTGTTTCTTTTCTGGGTACGTTATACATAACAGCGTGTAGTTGCATATTCTCATAAGCAGTTAGATCGTTATCGACTGATGGGTCTTGAAAGACGATACCAAAACTTTTTCTGGTTAGATCTTGTTGTTTAGCAACGTCATAATCGTTAAGTTTAAGCTTTCCGGAAGTTGGTTTTAATAGAGTTGTTAGCATTTTAATAGTCGTAGATTTTCCGGCACCATTTGGCCCTAGTAATGCAAATAGTTCGCCAGCTTCGACCTTAAAGCTAATATCATTAACGGCAGTGAAATTGCCGAATTTTTTAGTTAGATGACTGGCTTCTATCATAGTTCCACTCCTGATAGATGATAAGCTTCACCTTCGGCATATTCTTTAGCTGAATCTCGAAGGGGCATTTCTTTAAGGGTGAAAGCTATTAGAAAACAAGCGGCGGCAAGAGGGATGGCGTAAATAAACATATCATGAAAAGACATAACGAATGCTCTTAGGACATCATGATGAATGATGGGAGGAAGTTTACTTAAGCTTGCCGTACCTCCAGCTAGACTTGAAGCATTAATTGGTCCAGTTTTTAGATTAGGTAGCAGTGCTTTTAAATGGAGGTTTAGACGACTTATTAATATTGTGCCAAAAATAGCTCCACCGAACGAACTACCAATACTACGAGCAAAAGTTGCGGTTGAAGTAGCAGCACCCATTTTTTCAAATGGTACGGAGTTTTGAACGGCTAGTGTTGGAACCTGCATGAACAAACCTATTCCGAATCCTAGAATTATCATCCAGGAACCTAGGGTATATTGCGAAGTATTGAGTCCTAGATTAGAGAATAACCATAATCCTAAGATTAATACTGCTGATCCGATAATTGGATACGGCCTATAACGACCAAATCTTGTAATTAATCTTCCAGAGATAAGGGAAGCAATAAAAAGACCAATAACCAATGGTACTGTTAGTAAACCTGATTTAATTGGGCTATATCCTCTGACCACTTGTTGATATTCAGGTATATAAAGAATTGAAGCGAACATTATAATACCACTTAAGAATGAGATTATTACCGAAATACTAAAAATGCTGCCTTTAAATAGATTAATAGGTATGATAGGTTCTTTAACATAGTATTCATTGATTGCAAAAATAGCGGCAAAAACCAGACCCGCTACTAATAAGCTTATTATTTGCCATGAAGACCAAGCGTAAGTTACGCCTGCCCATACTGATACTAAAATTAATGATGCTGCCGAAATAGACAAAGTTAGAGCACCAGTATAGTCTATTCTATGTTTAAGTCTTAAGACAGGTAAATGAAGTCTAGTAGCGATTACAAATAGGGCTAGTATACCAATTGGTAGGTTAATATAGAAAATCCAACGCCAACCAGAAACTCCTAATAAAGTGTTGGCGCCTGCTAAGAATCCTCCTAGTAACGGCCCCAGTACACTTGCAACTCCAAATACAGCACCAAAATATCCTTGATAACGTCCTCTTTGCCTTGGCGGAACGACGTCACCAATGATTGCTAATACTAAGGATATTAAACCTCCAGCTCCTATTCCTTGTAGGGCTCGGAAAAATATTAGTTCATTCATCGATGTACTTAAGCCACAAAGAGCTGAACCGAGCAGAAAAATAACTATAGAAATCTGGAAAATCTTTTTGCGTCCGTACATATCACCGATTTTTCCATATAAAGGAGTGGATATAGCACTGGTTAGTAGATAAGCTGTTGCAACCCAAGAATATTTATTTAAGCCATGTAGGTCACTGGCAATACGCGGTAAGGCTGTTGCTACAATGGTCTGATCTAGGGCCGATAAAAGCAATGCCAGCATTAAAGCTGTCATTACGACCATTATTTCTTTATGGGTTCGTTCTTGTGGTTGTGGCTTGGTTGATGATATTGCGTTACTCATTTTTTCCTTTATTTATTTACCTAGTTAAGTTAAAAATACCGACATGTCCGTTGTTAGTCTATTTAACATCTCTGTTAACTGAACTATTTCTTTGTCAGACCAGCCTTCAAGTACTTCAGATAAGATTTCGACTTTAGCCTTTGTTAGCTTTAGTGTTGTTTCTTGGCCCAATGCAGTCAGGTGCAGTATATGAACTCGTTTATCTTGACTTGGCTTTCGTTCAATCAAGCCTAATGTTTCTAGCTCATGTACTTTACGGCTAACGAAAGGTGCCTCAATGCCTAAACGATTGACTAGAGACTGGAAATTACAATCTGTTGGGCTAAGGACATGTAGGATTGCTCCAGACGGGCGATCAATATCCACTTGAGCGCGTCGCTGAAAGTCTTCCCAGTAACTTGGCTTTTTGATTATTCGTAAAAAAGCAGTTATTGAGTCTTCCAATCCTACTATTTCATTTTGCTTTAAGTCGTTCACTCGAAAGATTATACAATACTTACTTTAGGTAAGTAAATAGCTAATATGGTTGATTTGGATTGATTGCCTGTCCGGTGTTTTGACTAGTGTTAGTAGACTGAAGTGGACTTGAAGTTGCGGTATTTCCTTGTCCTGATGGAAGATTGTTTTGAATATTGACACTAGAATTATTTAGCATGGCTGAATTAGCCGACTGACTTAGTGAATTAGAAGATGAGTTTACCGGTAGAGCACTGACATTTCCAGGCTTAACGCCAGCAGTGGGTATTTTTTGTTTATTTAGACTACTGCTTATGAAATACCCACCGACGACTAATACTATAATTAAAGTTACTATGCCGATTATTGAGTAAATTGCTTTTTGAGGAGTCGGCTCGTATGTAGCTTCATTTTCCTCATCAAGTTCAGTTTTTATCATGACAATTTAGGTCCTATTTATATACTTATATCTTAGCTCATTAATAAAGAATAAGTACTAAAATAAATTTATTTGTCTTTTATTATCTATTAATATTGCTAAACAGATATATAATAGTTAAATAGTTTAGAAGTTAGATCAACTTTAAATTAAAAACAAAAATGACAGATTACCG
>DAHXNJ010000054.1 GCA_027365445.1 Candidatus Saccharimonadota bacterium
ACACAATAGTGATCTTTTATCTTATGTATTCTTAATATTACTTTTCATACTAATGAAACACAGAAAGTTTCTAGCTAACAGTATTAATTATTATAGATGAGATTAGAACTACAATTACTTTATACTGATTAGTTCGATGTCAAAGACTAAGTCAGAGTTGGCGGGGATATTCGGGCTAGGTGAATTGGCTCCGTAGGCTTGTGCGGCAGGGATGATTAAACGTCTTTTGCCGCTGGCCTTCATGCCAGGAACGCCCTTAGTCCAGCCTTCAATGACTTGGTTAAGCCCAAAAGTAATCGGATCACCAAAATCATGCGAGCTTTGGAATATAACATCATTGTTAACTAAAGCTCCCGTGTATTGTGCTTTTATAGTTGCACCTGGATCATACGCAATATAGGGTTCTAGCCGTATAGTTTAGATAAACTGTAATAATACTGAATTAAACCTATCCATATAGTAAAGTTGGATATATAAAACATAAACAAAAGGTATTTTTATGCAGCTTACAAAAGAGGTATTTGAACTCATATTCCCAAAAGGAATCTTTGAATGGTTTGATCTAGCAACAGGAATAAAAGAGGATGACACTACATCAATTACCTTTATAGAGAAAGATATATCCCCACCTCTGTTATAAATGACTGGCTGCGATGAGGGATTCGAACCGGTTTTGTGATTTAGTTGTTATCAGCACTTATCGCGTTAATGTCGTATTCTTTTAATCTTATATCACTCGTGAGAAGTACCAGCTTATCCACACTAGCTTGAGCTACTAAGATCCTATCGAATGGATCTCGATGAAGTAGAGGGAGTGTTTCATAGCAACTCAGGTACTCATTTTTTAACGTCAGCCTTTTGAAATCCAAATCATAGAGAACTTCATAAAGTTTTGGTATCGGCTGTAGTTTGCCGATAGATACTTTAATTGAAATTTCCAGTAGTGAAACTTCTGAGTAAGCTATGCTTTCAGCGTTTGTTATGGCATCTCTAGCCTTGGCACCAAGTCTCATGTCATCGCTTAAAAGCCACAAAAGTGCATTCGTATCAAGAAGAAGATTCATTTTTACGCTTTAAATCTATCTTCAAGTATCTCAAGTATCTCTTCATCGGCCTTATCGTAGTCATCTGCATAGACAATCTTGCCCTTCAAGGCTCCGAATAGCTTAGCTTTTTTGGGGCTATCGAGCGGCTGTAACTTAAATCGAGTAATCTTGCCCCCTCGTCGAGTTATGATTACATTATCACCTTCTGCCGCTGCATTCAGTAGTTTGCTAAGGTTACTTTTTGCTTGATGCACATTTGCTGTAGTCATGTATTAATACTAGCTAATATAGCTAGTATCGTCAATATTTATGCTTTTTGGCTGGGTATACGTCCCACAGTTGGAACCCCTTTTTAGAGCTTTCTTTGACATAGGCACTAGAATAAAAGGGCTCAACGATTCCCGGCCTGATGGGGCAGTGTTCTATTAATGATTGTATAGTACCAAATTGGCTGGAGAACTAGTCCGAGTTCCGAACTTCTGAAAGAAATATGGCTTGAGTTAGAGTCTGATTTTTGAACTTTATGGACGTGCTTTAATCTTTTAAAGATATCATTTTATGGCAACTATACCTTTTAAGATAAGTTCGATTGTCTTAGCAATTTACAGCTGTTGTTACTATAGTTTAAAAACGGATAATTGAGATCTAAGGTCTAACTTACGGAGCTAACTCGGGATTAATTTCAAGTGTTTCACCCACTACCTTTATAGCAAGCCCGGCCATCTCTTCGAAGCCAAGGGGAGTATAGTCTACTCTTCGCAGCACATCATAATTAATTTGATCTTTAGGATAAAGCCCATAGCCTCTTATCCTGCGGACCAGTTCTGAGGTTAAAAAGGCTCTGGGTAGCAGTTCCTGGGATAGTGGGTCTTTTATATAGTGGGTGCTCCCAAACAGCTATACCTAGCGTTGATACTTTATCCCAGTGTCTCTCGCTTACCCCTGAGTTAGCCCACAGCATCGTGTGTTCACCGTCGCCACCTACGCCATAAGTAGTTACAGCTTCAAACCCACAAACTGGCATTGCTTCTTGTTTTGCTATAGCAAAACAAGAAGCTTGAAAAGGCTGGATAATTATTCCTTTGTAAGACCCAAGTCCTTCAGGATTATCAACGAACCGTTGCTTAAGTTGCTCAATCATTACCTGTATGTTCAGTAGATCTCGTTCTACGTATTCCGAAGGGGGCAGTTCAAGACGTTCAACACTCATAACCATATATTGCTGCCAGAGTTAAAAGTTAGCAAGCATAGCCGCATTGGAGGGTTATAAGAGACCCGAACATATTAAACAGAGGTCGTAGTTTCTGACGATAATCAATCACCCCTGTAAAAATTCACTGGCTGGCCATATTGGACGAGGCTAGAACTAAAATAATTGAGATAAAATATTATCGATTATCATCTCTGAACTCTTGACGGGGCAGTTGTATAGACTATTGATCTATGTTGAATAACAAAGACCTTTACTATATTATTCTCTTCTATTCTTAAGACTATTCTGTATTCTCCAACTCTAAGTTTTCGATATCCTTTGAGAGATCTCTTGAGGGGGCGAGTATAGACCATGGGCTTAATTGCCAACTTCTTCTCAATTGCATTTCGTATCTCAGTTTTCCAAGGCTCCAAGATATGAGGCAAATCTTGTTCTAAGACTCCTTTGGCATAGAGCACATGATACATTTAATCTCCAAAAACTTCAGAGTGGGTATAAAACTCGGTATTTAGCTGATCTCTTCTAGAGGCAATTATGTCCCAATATTCGTCCTCCTGCGCCTCTAGCCCAATTTCCATAAGATCCCTTGCTTTGGTGGCCGTGGGCATCTGATCTCTTTTTGCTAGACTTATCAAAGCTGCCTTTACGTCATCCGGAACGCTTATATTAATTCTTGATTTAGTCGTGCTCATATAATGAGTGTATCAAAAGTGTGACAGTTGTCAACACTAAACGCGACGGGATCTAAGGATGATATAGTTTTAGCCGTTGACAACAATGACATGCTTTCGTTATGCCGACTGGATAGTATCAATGGACCCTGGTAAGTAGTAACACAAATTCATAATTAATAAGGCCTAATGTAACATTGTCTATTACGGAAGCCTACGCTTTCATTTGTAATGGGTAAATGAGTTATTTAGTTATATCACTGAGTCGCTGTAGGCGGAGTATCAAGTGATTGCAATGAGCCATTAGAGAATGTCGCACCGCCCCTTAATCTCATCCCAGTATTAGGATGATAATAGATCCTGAATCCGGTAATTCTCATAGCACTAAGGTCCTCTGTTTAATTATGCATCTTCCATATATCTTTAAATAGCTTATCTGGTTCTGCGCCATTTAGTGAAGTCAAACCAAGGTCTTCATTCTCTTAGTTAAACTGATCTGGGCCGTGACGGTATCCAGATTGATTCTTTTGAATATTGCAACTTGTTTTCGTAATAATAATTGGACTATACTGGAATAATTAATAGAGGGAAAACATATGGACTATCCGCAGAAAATACGTTCTGCAATAAGGCAGATTAAGACAAGGACCTATATCTATATTGGTGTATTCAGCTTGTTGATTTCGGGGCTGGCCATACCTATCGCAGCGCCGTTATTGGTGAATGCCGATACGGTAGGAACAATACCGGCGGTTTTTGGGAATATAAAATTTGCAGATTATGGATTTAAAGGTCTGGCCAGCTTTAACGTAAGGCAGTCAATCGCCACATGCCATGTTCTAAGCGGGGACTATAAGTTTACCTTAAGTTACGGCGGCACAAACTATGTGCACACGATCAATGTCACGCCTACCAGCTATGGCTTCACTGGCTCAGACAGTGTTGATGGTGCTAAAGTGGGTACAGTCAGCGGCAGCACAAGCGGAAACACGTTTACGTATACGGGGACATATTACGATCACTATACGTACACTGTTAGCGGCGTTATTAACTCAGACGAGAGCCTGAGCGTAACTTCCTGGACAAGTTCATTGAATCAGACCGGCGGGAAATGGACGGTAGATGGTGCTGCCTATGCACAACCGTGTACTACAATGGGGTCAATTGTCATCAAAAGCGACTCAGGCAGCTTAGTTGCGAAGGCTAAAATATCTTACGTAGAGACTAAAGATGGTAATGCCTGGTTCGCCGGAAAGGATAACAACAGTAAGTGGCTGTTCGTTGTGGCCCATGACGGCGGTAACCCACGCAGTGATTACTTCGGCTTTCATCAAGTCACGAGTCGGTCGATCGCCGAGCAGCTTGTGCTCAATGAGCAGCTGCCTATATCTACTTCGAAACTAACAGTTAGCTGGGGGCATTTAATTGTTCACCCTACATATTACGAAGAATAGTAAACACATAGACTAAGCAGAATTATGGCATGTGGCCAGTGAGCATATCTGAGCATATCGGACAGGAATCTTTTCGTATTTTGTGCGGCCTAAACCGTACAGCCTAGACTTTACGGACTTTCATGCTGTACGTATCATTGGCTGGAGATTGGGGATTTGAACACTTAAGAGCCTAAGAAATATGGGTCTGTAACCAAGTTGATATATGAGGAATATCTAGATGATTAGTTGCAATACTTACTGCATAGTCTTCTATTTCACCTGGTTTAAAAATAAATCTCTTATTGTTTAGATTCAATAATGTTAATCCAGAAATCATTGCGGTACGTTTATTACCGTCAACAAAAGGGTGATCAGCAATAATACTTCTAATAATCGCAGCGGTTTTATCTTCTATTGTTGGATAAAGCTCTTGTCCAAATACATTTTGGCTTTGTGTAGCTATGCTAGATTCTAGTCTTCCTAGGTCACGCAAGCCAATACTGCCACCAGTCTCTTTAATGACTAGTGCATGTAACTCTAATATTTGTTCTAATGTTAGCTCAATCATCTCTTGCTTAAATTAGCAAAATCAGATCTGTACTTATCAAGTATCCCCTTAGCGGCATCAATTACATCTTGATCATTAGGGTTAATAGAATTTAAAGGTCTGACGATTACTTCAACTTCATCACCGAAATGAATGTTTTGTCGTTTAAGCTCTTTTGCGGGGATTGTCACTCCTCCACTAGTTCCTATCTTTATAATCTTTTGAGTACTTTGAATCATTATTTTATTATAATGTCATTGTAATATAATTGTCAATCAGATCAACACATACTGTTAGCCCAAATTTAAAAGTGGAGCTTTAAGGTGTTTTTCGTTATTCTTTTCCCCGCAAAGGAGAAGAACATATGAAACAACTACATAAACAGTTTAGTGATGAGGAAGTAAAACAATACCTAAAGTGGTACGAAGACAGGGTTATGACTAAGTCTGAGGTACTAGACTTGCTAGGAATTAAAGACAGCAGGTTCTATGCTCTACTAGCTAAGTATAGGAATAGGCCAAAAGAATTCAGCGTGGCATACAACCGGGTAAAGGCTACTCGTCACCTACCTCCAAAAGTAGTTAAACAAATACGCCGTGAGCTAGAAACCGAAAGAGGTTTCATAACTAACCCCAATATGCCAATAATGTTCTACAACTATTCGGCTATTCGCGACGCTGTTTACGAAGATACTGGGCATAACTTATCCGCTCAGACGGTAATTAACTATGCCAAGAGATGGGGACTCTATCTAGAAAGACCGAAACGAAAGGCTCACATTAGAGAGGTATTGACTGACTCGGTTGGTATGTTATTGCAACATGATGCCTCAATTCATCAATGGAGCCCCTATGTTTTTAGACCAGACGGTAAACCGCTAAAATGGTCACTCATCACCACGCTAGATGACCATAGCCGTAAGATGCTTTATGCAGATTTGCGAAAGATGAGAAATAGATTTAAGTTTTCGACAAACACAGTCGGCATTTCTATTATTGTTCGCTTATGGATGGGACTATGGTCGGATTTCAGTACTTTGAGTCTTACTTTTGACCTTTCGTCAATGGCGAGAGTATAGGCTCACCAGATAGATTCAGAGCCTGCTCCGTAGGTGTGTTTTTTTAATGGGAGGATGACATTTGGAAAGTGTTGACCTGTCAAGACCATAAAATTTAGGATAGTTTTTTGGAATGCTAAATATTTTTTACTATGGCCTCGTTGCGTAGTAGGAGTATTTTAATATTTCGTTATTTTTTCAGCAATTTCTTTATATTTGGCATAGAATATAGTGTATGGACCCAGAACGATTTAGGGCCAGCCAGCCGATCGAACGTCCGCCAACTGACCCCCTAGCACATCTTCAGCCTGCGCCGCCGCATAGTTATAATGATGGGAAAAAAGGTAGTTCGAAGTGGTTAATCTCTATATTGCTATTGCTAGCTATTATTCTAATTGGTGGTGGGGCCTTTGCTTTAATGAGCCCCAAGAGTCCGAGCGTTAAGCCTAAGACCACTCATAAACAGGTTGCTATTCAAACTAAGGTCAATGCACCATCTCCTAAGCCTGCTCCTTCTATTCCATCTTCAACCCATACTTCTGCTGCTTATGGAGTAACGTTTAGTTATCCAACCAGCTGGACGGTGATCGATAGTGGTAGTGCTCCACTGTATGTTAATTCCCCGGTTATGAGTTTGACGGCTGCTAATGGTAAGTTGGTTAGTGGTCAGATACAGATGACTATGGCTAAGCAAGGCAGTATACCATCGGCGTTTGGTACAAATTCAGTGGCTGTTTTGTCGTCGCAAAAGATTAACTTTACTAATCCTACCTCCAGCCAGGCCGCCGATACGTATATTAGCTTTGTTCAATATCCTTCAACTACTACCGTTGGTGGACTAGATGGCATATATGTCAGCGGAAACTATGGCTACCAAAAATATCAAGTTATTCCTAGTAGTAATATAGCCACTATTAGTCCGTTTGTGGACTTTTCATTTTTCTCTTGTGCTTCTTCCATTTGTCCGTCAACCACCCGTCAGCCGTTGACTATCTCTTCAACCGAGTGGAGTAATTCAACTTTTTCTGCCCCTATTTTGCTTATATTAAAATCTCTTTCTTTTAGCTAAAATATATTTTAGCTATATAATATGTTTTAATAACCATTAAGCATTAAATAAAAAAATATGAGTAAACAAATAAAAATAAAAGACGAAGAAGTTATCGATGAAGATCCGCTTTTAGTTAAGGAAGTTGATCAGATGATGGACCCTGAAATTCCCAATGAGCCTGTTGATCCAATAGAAGAAGCAGTGAATGATGAAGAAGATTCTACCCCTACAGAATCTATCGACAATTCTAACGTTCCTCCTATCGACATTTTTCAAGAGACTCAAACTGCCCCGTTATTTAAAAAGACTAAGGAAAAAGAGTTACCTGAAGTAGTCGCAGATGAAACCGGCACTGAACAGCAGTCACCTGAGGCCAAAGAAGATGCGGAAGTTAATGAGCTAGCTAGTGATCCAGAGGAGCAAAAGGAGGACGATGGTATTATAGCCAGTGTGCCGTTAGTGGCTAATGATTATAGTGATCCCCAGACATCTAAGGCAATTGAGGATATTATGGCTCATGAGAGCGATGAAGTTTTGGCGGTTGAAGATTCTAAAACTCAAAAATCGGAAAAATATGCACCTCAATCAGATGGTAAATCGTCAAAAGGTCATATGCTTTTTTGGCTAATGGTATTTATTATCTGTCTAATTGCGATCGGATTAGCGGTGTATATTGTGAATCCGAAGTATTATAAATCAATAACTAAAATTAACTGGAGCTCTATTGAGCATCATTTATAGATTAGGAACAAACAAAAGATGGAAGAAGAAAATCAAACTCAAAATTCACAACCAGAAGTTCAGCCAGAACCAACTCCTCAGCCCGAACAGCCCGCACAAGTTGAAGAACAGGGCGTTCATCAACAGCCAGAATCAGACTTACCACCCCAAGAGAAAGAAGATGTTAAGCCGCAAAATGAAGAGGCTAATAATGCTCAGCCAAAGCCGCCAACGCCGGATAACGGAAATAATGGATTAACCGTAGCTATTGCCATCGCAGTAGTGGTAGTGATTATAATTGCTCTACTGGTTATTCTTGCCTATTCAAAAAAGTAGCATTTTTCTTATTTGACCATTAAAATAGCTAACTGTTTTATGATTGACCATATCCATGTCGCTAATTTATTAAATAAGGCATCTACGGTGGCGGTAATGCCGACCGATACAGTCTATGGCTTAGTTGCTAGGGCTAAGGACAAAAACGCCGTCAGCCGTCTCTACGCGCTTAAGGATCGCCAAAATAAGCCCGGAACCTTACTAGCTTTGGATATTGATCAGTTAGTTGAATTGGGTTTTAAGCGAAAGTATATTAAAGCTGTTGAACAGTTTTGGCCTGGTCCAGTGAGCATCATCATTCCGGTCGTAGACTCTAATTTAGATTATTTAACCTTAGGATTGGCCGATATAGCCGTTAGAGTACCTGATGATGATTTTGTGTCGAGTGTCTTAAAGCTTACTGGTCCATTAATTACTACTAGCGCCAATTTGCCAGCTCAGCCCCCAGCAACAAATCTTAGTGAAGCGAGGAATTATTTTGGCGAAAAAATAGACGTTTATTTTGATGGGGGCGATTTAAGCAATCGTTTGCCAAGTACAATTATTCGAGTTATTGATGATCAAATTGATGTCATAAGGCAAGGAGCAGTAAAGATAGATGGTATTTAACAAAATATAGAATAAAATAGCTAGATAAGAACATTAAACAAAAACTAAGGAGATAAAAATGTCATTATTTAACATAGGGCAATCTAATCAACCTCAAGATCCGACTGCTCAGCCAGGCGAAACACCCGACCAGGTGGCTGGACCTGGACCAGCATTCAGTGGTTTATCTGGTAATGAGCTTTATTGTGTTGGCATGGTGGGTTATAGTGCTGGCAATTTGCTAGTTGGTAACAGTGTCTTTGCTCTAGGATTCATAGGTGGCTTAAGTTCAAATATTCGTACGGCTGTAGGTGGAGAAATAGCACAAGTTACCAATATGATCGCCGAAGGACGACGACTTAGTTTTGAACGTTTTAGCCAAGAATTAGCTCAAAGCAAAGCACAGGCGGCGACTGGAGTGACCAGTGAGCTAATATTTCATCCTGGAAATGTAGAGTTTCTATCTGTCGGCTCGGGCATATATGCTTTAAATCAAGATCAACAACAAACACAATTTACTTCATCTAGTGATGGACAGGAGCTTTTTTGCCAGATAGATGCTAACTATATGCCTCTTGGTTTTGTTTTTGGTAATGTTGCCTATTCTATTGGTATAGCGAGGGGCTTTATCGGTGGTCTTAAAGAAATGGTTAGGGGTGAGGTTACTCAGTTTAGTAATATGTTTAATACGACGCGTAACTTAGCTTTAGATCGAATCATTAACGAAGCCAAAACCAAAAATGCTAATTCAGTCGTAGGAATTAAAACAACCATTTTGCCGATTGGAGTTAGTACTGTTCAGGAAATGGTCATGATCGGAACGGCTTCATATAACTCTCAAGTTCAAGAGCTTGCTAATTCAGTCGGCGGAGTAATAACCTCTGATTTAACAGCCGAAGAAATGTGGAATGTAACTAAAATGGGCTACGCTCCAATGAAATTAGTTCTAGGTACATCCGTCTTTTCTTTAGGAATTGCCGGTGGCATAAAGGCGAATTTACGTAATTTCGTTAAAGGTGAAATTAGAGTATTAAGTGAGCTTATTTATGGGGCTAGAGAGCAATCTCTTAAAAAGATACAACAACAAGCGGCTGAAATAGGAGCCGATGACGTTTTAGGAATTAAGACATATATCTATGATATTGGTAATGGAGTAATAGAATTTTTAGCTATTGGAACAGCTGTAAAACGAATGGGCGGTTTGTCGACTCGATCAGCACAACTTCCACCCCAGGCTATTATTAGAGACAAAAATACTTTTATTAATGTAGCTGAAAATAGCTATGGCACCAATCTTCAAAGTCCGACTAGTTAAAAACTAGTTTATTAAGTAGCTATCTCTTAACCAGTCATCCAGACTACCACCGCCACCACCTGCAATACCAACAACCATATCGCCTTTTTCTAAGTGGGCATCAATGGTTCTCTTTAGTCCCTCGTCTTTATTGGCCGGCTGAGCGATTGTCGGATCGGCTAAGTGTGAAATAAGTTCTGCTGGTGGTAGTATGCGTTGATTGGGGTCTTCACGAGCTAAATAGCTAGGTAGCCAATAAACTTGAGCCGCTCCTTCAAAGCAATTGCCGTAATCATTTATTATGTAGTGTTGTCGTCGATCGGTCAGCGGCTCATAAAGAACGATAATACTTTGTGATTTAGATTTGGCTATTTCTTGAGCCACACTCATGACACCGCGTATTTTCTCTGGTGTGTGTGCGTAATCGCTATAGAGATTTGGTATTAGTTGTTCCATTCTTCTGGATAAGCCCGGAAATAGATTAAGGCTTTCGATTAATTGTTCGACTGGAGAATCACATATCCTAAGCATTGTTTGAATGGCCAGCCAGCCATCAAGACGGTTATACAGACCCTTAAGTTTAATTGAGGTGGCTGTGGCATTAACGGGGTCTTGGATAGATATGGCATGATTTTCTTCATTGAGACTTAAGTAGATGGCGTCATCTTGCCAAATAAGGGTTTGACTGCTCTGCTTTATGAAATCTATAAATGCTTGCTGATAGTTTTCTCTAGTTGGAAATATTTCTTGGTGATCCCAGCTGACGCCGCTAATAACACTCAGCCAGGGGTTAAAGTGGAGAAAATTACGATCAAATTCGTCAGCTTCAATGACCATATACCGACTTTCGTTTAAAAAGTCTCCCATTGGCCCATAGTTGGTTTTTGCTGGCAAGAGGTAGCTTATGGGTACGTTATGCTGGTGACAAAGCCAAATAATCATTGCTGTAGTGGTAGTTTTTCCATGAGTTCCAGCCACTGCTATAAGTGAAAGATTCTTATCTTTAAGGATTTTATTGATTAATTCATCGCGCTTCGACGCCTTTATCTGGTAATCTTTAGCAAATCTAAGTTCTGGGGCATCTGGGTTTTCCATTGTTAGGGCCGAGGTATATACCAGCCAGTCAATAGGATGCTTAGAGTGAACCTTAGCTATGGTTTCGTAATCTTGGTTTAAAAAGATATCTTTAATGCCAACTGACTTTAGGGCTGAAATATAGCTGCTGTTTTGTTTGTCGGAACCAGACACTTCATAACCAGCTTTTAAAGCCATCTCGGCCAACGGCCCAATACCGGCGCCGCCAATTCCAGAAAAGTATATATGCATAAATCTAGTCTAGCACGCATATATCCTTAGTATTAGGGTAGAATATAGCTATGGAAAAATTAAATAAACTTTTTGGTCCTGTTTGGCATCGATTTACTAATATTCGTCCAATTTATCTATTGTTAGTGGCAGTAATTTGTGGTGTTGTTTGTGTTGTAGCGTTAAGATCAAATAATGAGCATATGCTAGCACTAAGAAATGCTGTCTATCAGGCAGACAAAAGCGATGGTAATGTTTCTCGGGCTCTCGATAATCTACAGGCTTATGTGACTGCGCATATGAATACTAACTTATCGACCGGTAAGGGATCGGTTTATCCACCCATTCAACTAGAGTATACTTATTTGCGCATTGTTAAGGCAGAAGAGAGTTCATCAAAGAATGCTAATACTGGCTTATATACTGCAGCTGAATATTATTGTCAAAAACTAGATCCTATTGATTTCTCGGGCCGTAACCGTGTGCCTTGTATTGAACAATATGTAACTTCTCATGGATCAAGTGTTCCTAAGGTACCGGCAGCCTTATATGAATTTGATTTCTTGTCTCCTTCTTGGAGTCCAGATTTAGCCGGTTGGTCATTATTAGCGACTATTCTTCTGTTCATACTTACTGGTTTTTTGTATACAGTCCAATTTAGCCGTAAGTATTTAGGTTAAATATAAATAAAACAAGCCCAGTCTCCCGGGCTTGTTTTATAGTTGTAACGTTATTTTGCCTTAAGGCTTTTTAGTTGTTGCACTTGAGCTAGTGCTTGAAGTGCTTCCACTTGGTGTGGCATTCTGAACACTGTTTGAGGCTGAACTAGAGCCTATTCCCTGATTGCTACAAGTTTGTCCATGTGGGTAGGTCTTGTAGTATTGAGCGACTGCTTTGGCAACCTGACCTGTACTCTGTAGGTTTTCCCAGAAAGTAACTTGGTTCATGTTAATAACCATTTGATCGTATGGTGCGTGAAGCTCACAACCTAACTTAACTAATGAAACGTTATTTTTAGCTGTGCTTGAAGTGCTTGATCCGCTACTTGAACTAGTTTGTAAGTAGAATATATTAACTAATACTAGAAACTGTGGATTAATAGTTTTAATATTTCCAAAATAAACTTGTCCAGTATTAAGAAATACGGCCTGTAGTTTATTGGTATAGATATATTTTGCTTGTGATTTGGGTGAATTAAGGCCGACGACTAATATGACGGCGATAATTAGGACTATGGTTATAGCTCCTAATATTGTTGATCCCCAAAAATGAAAGTCACGTTTTACTTTTTGTTTGGCGTGTTTTGTGCTCGTTGGAGGTGTAGCTCCAAATTGATTACTTTGATGTGTGGGTTGCTGCGGTGCAGGGCCACGATTATTAAAATCCATAGTTTGTCTTTTTCTCCACCCAATTAATATTTATGGTTACACCGTTAGTTTAATACAGCCATGAGCGGTATGCAACTATAAAATTGCTACTTTTTACAATAAAAATATTGACAAATAAAATCCGCTCAGAGTATGGTAGGTGTACCAACAACTTATTTAAGAGAGAGGTAATGAAAAATGGCATATGAGCATACAAATTCAAAAGGGGTAACATATTATTTAAACTCTAAGAAGGTTACACTTCGTGGTGGTAAGGAACAGACAATCTATTACTTCAGCAAAGACAAGAGACCTGAAGCAACTGATCTTCCTAGCGATAGAGAAGTAAATGAAAATCCAAGAAACGGATTCTTAACAGTTAAGCGTAAGTAAGTTAGCTATTCGTAAAGTCAAGTCAAAGAAGAAACTACCGGCCAAAAAAAGCCGGTAGTTTTTTTATAGCATAGGCTATAATAGAAAATCGTGATGACCAAAAATATAGTAGAAGTTAGTAAATTAAGTAAAATATACAACGATAAACATGTAGTTAATAATATATCCTTTGACGTTAAAAAAGGTGAAGTATTTGGTATATTAGGACCAAATGGAGCTGGTAAAACTACTACTCTTGAAATGATGGAGACTTTAAGAGAGATAGATGGTGGCAGGATAGTCATTGATGGCATAAATGTCGCTGATCATCCAGCTAGGATTAAGAGCATTATTGGCGTTCAGCCTCAAGCGGCAGCTTTTCAAGATAAACAAAAGCTCAAGGAAATTATTGATCTATTTGCGGCTGCCTATGGTACAAAGGTTGATTCGTTAAGACTGCTCGAGGAAGTAGACCTTAAATCTAAGGCCGATTCATACGCTGAATTATTATCAGGTGGCCAAAAACAGCGCTTAAGTATTGCGGCGGCTTTAGTTCATGATCCAAAAGTTTTCTTTATGGATGAGCCAACAACTGGTCTTGACCCTCAGGCTAGGCGTAATTTATGGGATCTAACTAGAATTATTCAAAAAAAAGGCGTAACGGTAATTATGACAACTCACTATATGGATGAAGCTGAATTATTGTGCGATCGGGTAGCCATCATGGACAAAGGAAAGATCATTGCTCTGGATACGCCAAAACAATTAATCCTGAACTTGCTAAATAAAGGTTTTAAGAAAGACCAGGAAGTCGAACAGGCTAACTTAGAAGATGTATTTATTGATTTAACTGGAAAGGCTTTAAGGGATTAGAATATGTCTAAACGGTTATTTACTGTCTATGTTTTTGCAAAGCTTGCTACCAAAAGATTTTTCCGTGACCGATTAGCTCTTTTTTTCGGTATCCTATTTCCAGTTATATTTTTATTTGTCTTTGGTAGTTTTAGCTCTAATGGAGGTAATAATACCCATTTTAATGTGGCCCTGATTAATCAAGCACATACAGCTTTAGCTAATAAAGCTGATCAACTCATAAGCCAATCAAACGTATTTAAAGTTCAGTCCAGTATTAATACGGTGGCCGCTGCCAATAAGAAATTAAATGAAAATCAAATTGATGGCATTATAGTTTTACCACCAAACTTTGGAATTAGTACCAATGGACAGCCAAAAGGGGTAGCTCAGGTTTATTACACAATTAACAATATCCAGGCGGGTCAAACCTTAACGGCTTTATTAAAATCGTATTTTAATTCGGTTAATAGGCGTTATGTTAGCTATTTTGGTCCTTTGGCAGTTAATGGACAGGCTACGACCAATAAGAGTCTGACGCCTTTTGATTATACTTTTGCCGGATTACTCGGTTTCTCGATTGTTGGTATTGGCATATTTGGTCCGGTGAACGTTTTTCCTGAACTCAAGAAACAAGGAATATTACGTCGCTTACACACAACACCACTAAAGGTTTGGCAATACTTTACGGCTACGATGATAGCTCAGGCAATAACAGGATTATTATCATTGCTAATCATGTTTATCGTCGCTATATTCGTCTTTCATCTTAAAGTAATAGGTAATTATTTTTCTATTGGACTATTTATGGCTTATTCGATCATTGCAATCTTAGGCATTGGACTAGCTATTGGTGGTTGGGCTAAAAATGAACGTCAGGCGGCGCCACTGTCAAACATCATTGTCTTTCCTATGCTTTTTTTGTCTGGTACCTTCTTTCCGCGCTACTTGATGCCTCATTGGCTCCAAATTGCGTCAAAGTATTTGCCTCTAACTCCAGTCATTGATGGAGCTAGGCTCTTAACTACAGAGGGCTATAGCTTAGTGCAGATAGCACCGCAAATTGGCTTGTTGACGGCCTGGATTGTGATTATATATATCATTGCTTTTAGGGTCTTTAAGTGGGAATAAACAGCAAATTAGCGTATAATACAAATATATTTATTAGATAGTATTATTAGGAGTAGATTAAGAGACATGAGTCTTCTGGAGGAGCTAAAGACTATAGGCTTAGAAGATGTGAATCGACTAAGTAATTTTTTGGATAAGGAAGTAAAGACATTAATGTCGTTGCTTCAAGATAGCGATGTTGCTATTGCCGATATACCTAAACTTTTAACTCCTTATCCAGATGAGCCATTAGGAGTTACGGCTTTACGTCAGTTTGCTGTTCGACGCAACCAACGGCAGCTAGAGGATTGCTGTGATCCAGCATCGGAAAGTAATCGCGTAGAGTTAATCCAAGAAGGGTATCTAAAGGGCGTTACAGATATGGCTAATTTTCTCATGACAATAGCCGATCTAAGACGCGATAACATTAATGTGGAATAGGGTAAGGGGTATACATACAGTCTATGGTTAATGAGCAGCTAACATTAGAAGGAATTGGTGGTCGGCCAGCTACTCCGCTAGATATAGACCAAGTTGCTAGAGAGATTAGCAAATCGGCGACACGCCATAGAGATCCAGTAGTAGATGAGCAAACGGTGTGGGCAGAAGTTATTGGTAGAGTATCGAGGCCGAATCCAAGCTTGGCGTTAAGTCAGATAGCTATAGCTCGTTCCTTTCTTCAAAAGGCAAATAATAAAGTAAATAAAGTGTAATAAGTAGTGTTAAAGGATAAGAAAACTCCGTTATTTATTTTGGCGCCAATGGATGACGTCACTGATACGGTCTTTAGACAAGTTGTTGCTAGTTGTGCGCCACCTGATCTTTGCTTTAGTGAATTCGTTAATGTTGACGGCTTAATGAGTAGGGGACGATCGCGTTTGATTCATAAGCTTGACTGGAGACCGATAGAGGCGCCATTAGTGGCTCATATATGGGGCTTAAACCCTGATAATTTTTATAAAATAGCTGATCAAATTGCATCTGGTGAGATGGCTAGGGAATTAGGCCTAAACAAAAACTATGTTGGCATTGACTTAAATATGGGCTGTCCATCGAAACAAGTAATTAAAACTGGTGCTTGTTCAGGATTAATTAATGACCAAGATTTAGCTAAAGAAATAATTGCGGCAACGAAACAAGGAGCATCAAACCGAATTCCAGTTAGCGTTAAGACGAGGATTGGCTTTAATTCAATTGATGAAAGCTGGACTCAATTTTTATTTAATCAAGACCTTTCTATGTTAAGTGTTCATCTGCGTACAACCAAAGAAATGAGCTTGGTCGAGGCTCATTTAGATGAACTTAAAAGGATTAAAGCCGAGCGAGACAGCATTTCTCCGGCTACGTTATTAATTGCTAATGGTGATATAAAAGACCGTATAGCTGGCCAAAAGATAATTGATAAATATGGTATTGATGGTGTGATGATAGGCCGTGGAATATTTAATGATCCTTATGCTTTTAGCGGAAATAGTCCATGGCCAGAATTTTCTCGTCAACAAAAAATCGATTTGTTCATAAAACACATCAAACTAATAGCAGGTTGGCAGCCTGATCCTGACCGATCGGTTAAAAGATTAAATAAATATGCCAAAATATATATTAATGGTTTTGATGGAGCTAAGGAGCTAAGAGAACAAATAGCTGCCGCTAATAAGATTTCAGAGTTATTAGCTATTCTGGGTTAGCTAATTAATAAAAGATAGTAAGATATAGCTAAGGTAGGGGAAAATATATGTTGAATGAAGTTATGTGCCCACATTGTAAAAAGGCATTTAAGATTGATGAAGCTGGTTTTGCCGATATAGTTAAGCAAGTGCGAGATCATGAATTTAAAGAAGAGTTAAGTAAGCGAGAAATGCTTTTGAAGGAAGAAAAAGAAAGCGCCGTTAAGTTAGCCGAGGAACGCACTAAGAATGCCTTAAAAGATGATTTTATAAAAAAGGAAACCGAGATAGCTACGCTTAGGTCAGAAAAAGAAAGTTCCTTAGCTATCCTAAAATCTCAAAATGAAGCTGAACTAGCCGACTTAAAAGCGCGAGTTAATGCTGCCGAAACTGAAAAAAACTTAGCCGTTACCGAGGCAGTGACAAAAATTGAAAAAGAACGAGATGGTCTTTTATATGAAGTAAGAAATAAAGAAAATGAAAAACAACAACTTGCAACTTCATTAAAAGAAAAATATGTGATTGAACTTAAAGCCAAGGATGAAATAATTGAGCGCTATAAAGACATGAAAGCTAGGCTATCGACAAAGATGATTGGTGAAAGCTTAGAGAGGCATTGCGAAATTGAATTTGAAAAAATACGCGCCACTGGTTTTCAGAACGCCTATTTCGCCAAAGACAATAATGCCAGTAGCGGTAGCAAGGGAGACTATATATATCGAGAAGTTGATGAAGAGGGAAATGAAATCATCTCTATTATGTTTGAGATGAAAAATGAGTCAGATGATACTGTAACCAAAAAGAGAAATGATGATTTCTTTAAAGAATTAGATAGAGATAGGCTAGAAAAGAAGTGTGAGTATGCTGTACTTGTTTCGCTCTTAGAAGCTGATAATGAACTCTATAACAGTGGTATAGTTGATGTTTCTCATCGCTTCTCCAAGATGTATGTAGTACGTCCTCAATTCTTTATTCCAATAATAACCTTATTGCGTAACGCTGCTATGAAGTCTTTGGATTATAAGAAAGAACTAGCAATTATAAAAAATCAGAACGTTGACGTAACTAATTTTGAAGAACAGCTAAATGATTTCAGAGAAGGATTTGGACGCAACTTTCGTCTTGCATCGCAAAAGTTTTCTTCAGCCATAGAAAGTATCGATAAGTCTATCTCTCAACTTCAAAAAACCAAGGATGCGCTTTTATCCTCAGAGAATAATTTACGCTTAGCTAATGATAAGGCTGAAGATTTAACAATCAAGAGATTAACTCGGGGTAATCCAACAATGACTGCGAAGTTTGAAAAACTTAAATAGTAGTCTTTTCATAATAAGCTTATCTTCTTTGTAGGATATTTTTAAAAAGCCTAGATTTATAGAGTTGACCCCTGTTAAATTGAAAGTATCTTTAAAAAATTGTATAATAATAGTCTATATGTCTTTCCCTAGCTCATACAGTTTAATTTTAGAACAAGAAAAAACTCACGTTATACCAGGTCTTAATTTAGAAGTGGCAAATAACCCCAAGAGAGCTGTACAATACTATGATTTTGACGATTCTCAATGGTTGGCTGTTCATAGTCTAAGACCTTATGGAGAACGAACCGAGTCATCGATGAGTAATGATAAAGATACAGACTTAGTGGCTATTGAATATCTGGGTGATGACTACACTTTATTTAAACTACCTGATGATCTTTTGACTTTATCTGCTGCTACTTTAGGTTCAGGTAAGGCTAATATGCCTGAACTAAGTAAAGCTTACGATAATTTAGGTCATTGGTTGGGAAAGATGAGCTTGAAGTATGCTATGAATCAATGGCAAATATCGAATATGGCCATTTTAAAAAAGACCGGGCAGGTTGTTTGTGTGCCACCATTTAATTTTAAAACGGGCGCTACTGATGAAACTTTGCTGGGAGTCAAAATTGATAAGTCTTTAAAAAAAGCATTTACATCTTATATGCCAGAGAATAAAATAAACAGATTAAAAAACGTGCTATTAAAGGGTATGAATTATGAAGCCTCACCAAGAAATGACCGCTGATCTTTATGATCCGACAGAAGTTGTAAGAGACTTCCAGCATAATGTGGGGTTTTTTAAACCAAATAACTTTTTGCGTCTAGGTAATGCTGATTCTGGACATCATGTTCAGTTTGGTACGCTTGAACCATATGGCTGTGTAGCGGTTAAACCGTTTATTACTATACAAAATGCTCGGCGTGAGGCAGAGGTTTTAGAATACACCAAGAATCAGGGTTTTACGGTAGTAGAGCCACTTGAAATAGCTAAGGGAGGATTGTACTCATATCTGATAACTCAGTATGATAAAAATTTGAGAAATTTAGGCCAAGTAGATTGGCGATCAACTGTGGCATCGACCCGAATGCACAAAATTCTAACGCCTTTAGTTAATTACTCTGGCCAATATCTCGGTGCATTGCATGCTAAAGCCATATCCCATGGTGATGCTCAGATTAAGAATATCTTACTTAGACCTGATGGCACGCCTGTAATTGGAGATATGGAGAATGCTCAGATAAATCTAGAGAGGTCAGAGTTAAATCATGAATCGGTGACAGATTTAAGTGCATTAGCTCAGTCGCTAAGATGCAGGGGCTTACTTTATGATAAAAGCCATAGCTATCAAACTGATTATTTTTTGGACAATCTCTTTGAGCCGGCAATTGAAACGATAGGTGATATATTGCCAGTAGAAGAAGTAGACAAAAGACGTGACGCTTTTACATTTAAGACAACCGAAGCACTTCGTTTGATGTCATTGTTTGAAAGTGGGAGCTTCAGAAAAAAACTACGTACATATAAAAAATAGCTAGATGAAATAAGCTAACCTAGGAAGTTATTAATTATAAAGCATAATCTATAAGTGCAATCTAGTGGTGGGGATGGCTGGATTTGAACCAGCGACCAATCGGTTATGAGCCGACTGCTCTAACCACTGAGCTACATCCCCGAGGTTATGAATCTGCTTTACGGAGTATACCAGATAGATTATAAGATATATAATTATCTATAGGTATATGCAAAAGAATATTAAATATCTAAAAGCCGTTTTTGCAGACTTCGTATATAGATTAAGGGATATACGCTTTGCAGGGCAAGTATTATTTGTAATTATTGTGTTAATGATAAGTTGGAGCGGCGTAAAAGCTATTCAACTTAATTATAAACTGCAAAAACAAATTGCTACTGCTAAACAGGAGAATACTATTCAACAGCTGGAGAACAATAATCAGCGACTTGAGAATATCTACTATAATTCAAAACAATATTTAGATCTTCAAGCAAGAGCTAACTTTGGTTTGGCGTCACCAGGCGAAAAAGAGATATTTGTACCTTTGAACGTAGCAATATCCTATGAACCAAAAATAAATACTAACTTAACCACTACTCCTCGGGTTGGTGTACCAAAAGTACAAAATAATATTCAATCATGGTTTAATTATTTCTTGCATCGTAAATAAGAGCTTAAGAATAGGCGTTTGACATTATTACCTCTGTTTGATAATATTTGGACTGACTTAAGAAGCATTTAAGCTGTCTACAGAATATCGCGGGATGGAGCAGCGGCAGCTCGCGTGGCTCATAACCACGAGGTCCCAGGTTCGAGTCCTGGTCCCGCAACCAGATCATGCACCCAAAGTACGAGACCGTGTTCCATGACCGGTCTCTATTTATTTTCCCCTGTTAAATCGTATATTAAGGCTCACATTTTGAAAATTGCTCAAAAGCAGTAAAATAGCGCTACTCTCGCAGGGATTGCAGGGGCTATTCGTTGTTGTCACATTATGTGTCTAGCAAGTGCGGGATTTGTTTGGCTATTTAACAGGTTGCCCATAATCAGAAACTCCTTTTTTATTCTGATGCAAAATAATTATTAATGTGATTGATATGTTTATTAATTAGATTAGTAGAGCCCTCATATCTTTTTTTCGTTAATATTTCATTTAATAAGCCATTCATTTGGCTTAATCCTGTATTTATTTCTAGGGATATTTGTTTATTGGATAACTCTGGCTCAAACAAATCATCAATAGTATCTATTCCTTCTGCATATGGTTCTTCGTCTGTCTGATGATATGTTTTGAGCTGAATGAGTTTTTTTTGACCACTCATTGGTTCGCTAACGATCGCGTCGTAAGAAATTCTAGGTAGATTATATTGCCTAAACTGATCATGAGGTTCATCTTGTCTTCTGGTAGTGCACATTACCTTATAATTGGACTGTTCGCGCCAAGTGTTTAATGAATAACGCATAAGGGCAACAAAATAATTTTCATATATATCACCATTTGTCATTTTATCGGCTACTTGCATGGTAGATTTTACCTGTTTAGATAGTAGTTGATTGTATTCATACATGTATCGATCGTCATTATAGGAACCGTTATTTCGTTTAAGTTCTAGGGCCTCAAATTGCGCATCATATAGACCCTTTAGCGAATCAGAGAGCAGTCTTTTTTGATTATCGGCTAAGTCATTTTTAACAGCAAAAATATCAAAAAGTCTTTGATTAATTTTTTCAGATTTTTTAGCCATAGTTATGTGCTGCTTAGCCTCTGCCGGGTTGGAAGTAGTTGATCTGGCTATATCTAAAAGTACTTGTGCCGACAATGCAATACGACTAAGTGCTAAAGAATCCGTAGTTACTTCTTCGATACGACCAGTTTTGTTACGGTCATTAAGGTAGTCCGTCTCTCCATAAAACCTATACATTATGTGCTCGTCTACAGACGACGATTTTACGGGATTTTCCCATAGTATTGCTGCTGCATAAAATAAATCTAACCCTGCATCATTTAGTGGGTTTAGACTGCCTAAGCCAAGATACCATTCCGTTGCTACCCTTCCCATTCTCATATCGTTAAGATGTGTCCTTCCAAACAGTAAATTAGGATTTTGTGGATCAAATTTTAATCCTGGATTCTTCAGTCGAGCATTCAAGGCGGTATGCCTGTATTGGTTTAATTCGGCGATTCTTGTGGTAGTCTCGTCTGTTGTGACTGTTGCTACCTCTTTCCAGTAGGCATTAAAATTGACTTCGTTCATTTGGATTTGTTCGACAAGAGGAACGAGAGAAGTGTTTGGATGGAGTGTTTCGTAAGCGGCCATAATTTTTGTTTTATTATTTTATATTTATTATAACAAAAGGTAATAAAAAAGTCAATTTTGTTATTATATATATTTGAGTTTATAATATAGCTTATCTATGAAATTATGGTTAGTATCGCATCCTCCACTTAGTGAGATAGTATCGCACCTTTCTGTTCCTGAAGGTTTTGAGGATCGTTATGATAAATATACTGGTGCTTATCAAGATAAGGCTGTAGCTAATGCTACTAACTTGACAGATCTTTTTATGGAAGTTGAAATTCATCCAACAGAAATTAAAGGCATTCCCCATGAAGTAGGTCGGCTGATTATAGCTGGCATAACAAGAGAAGGTGACCCAGCAATGGTAGATATAAATCCTTATCAAGACATAAATCGCCTAGGTCTTATTTATTTAGAAATATAAAAATTAATATTTATTTAATATTATGGCTAAAAATTTTTAGCACTATAGCCATATAATAAGTCCACTTTCATCTGTTAATTTAAAATAAGGGCATAGCTTAAGAGGTATATTATAAAAATTACTTGCAATAATACAAATATTATTGTAGGATTCGTTCTCAAGGGGTGGCTGGGATAAAGTATCACTTTAAGATACAGGGTAGGTAAGGGCACTATGGTACAAATCAAAAGATTATTGGTTATAGAAGACGACCTTAATTTAACTTTGGCCTTATACCGTGCTCTAAGTCATACATATAAAGTCGACACTGCTAAGTCGGCAGCCTCGGGGATTAAAAAAGCAGAAACCCTAACACTAGACTTAATAATACTTGACCTTAATCTTCCGGATAAGAATGGCTTAAGCGTTGCTAGACATATTAGAGATTTGGGCATTAACACGCCAATTATTGTTTTAAGCGGGCAGACAGATCTCGTTACCAAGGTAGAGCTTTTAGATAGTGGAGCTAATGACTTCATTACTAAGCCTTTTAGCTTAGCAGAATTAAAAGCAAGAATAAGAGTTCACTTAAGACAAGTTTCTTATCCCTCTCGCTCAGTTCTTGTAAGTGGCGATCTTGTGCTTGATCCTAAAACCAGACAAGTAATAAAACATGGTCAATCTATAGAGCTAAGAAAGAAGGAATATTCTATATTAGAATGTCTGTTTATTAATGCTGGTACCGCTATTAGTCGAACTTATCTTCAGCGTTATGCTTGGGGAGATAAGGCGGTTATTAAAACCAACTCTATCGACGTTCACATAAATAGTCTTCGTTCAAGAATAGATCAAGATAATGATCGATCGCTTATAAAAACAGTACATGGGCTAGGCTATGTGCTAGATGTAGCTAAACCAAAGACCAGGATTGAGTAGCTGACTATGAGCCGGACGATCAACCCTCAAACTAAACGGCTCAACAATTCTTCTTTTAACGGTCAACAGGATCTTCATTATTTGCAGCTGGTTGAGCTAGGTCGATTAAGTGCTAGCTTGATCCACGAAATAAGTACTCCATTGACCGCAGTGTCTTTAACAATTGAGGAATTACATCGTGAGAGGTCAGACAAGTTGATTAGAAAAGTGCGTAAAGACATTAAATATTTAGAAGAATATGTAGATGCTGCTCGGCAGCAGTTACGGGGTGATTCAAGTAAATCTAGCTTTTCAATGACCATAGCCATACATCAGGTAGCTATGTTGCTTGGTTCTAGAGCTAAAACAAAAAATACTAAGATTTTAATACATACTATCGGGAGTATTAGGTTGTATGGCGAAAGGGTTAAGTTTCAACAAATAATAGCTAATCTAATTAATAACTCTATTGAATCTTATGATGGTATTAATGATCGACATAAGATAGTAAGAGTTAGTGTTTCGATGGGTAAATATAATACAGTCAAGATAACTGTTAGTGACCAAGGAAAAGGGATAGCCAATAAAGATAAAGAAAAAATATTTGAGACATTCTATACAACTAAGCATGTTAATGGCAAAGGTTTGGGTCTTGGACTCTCAACTGTAAAGCAGTTTGTAGAAAAGGATTTCGCTGGCCAGTTAAGCTTTAGTAGTGATAGGAAAAACGGCACTAAATTTATAGTAAAAATACCACTTTATAATAATAAAAAGGTCGATTACTAAAGAAGATTATCTATATTAGACACGATGGATTGCCAAATGAGCTAAAATTGTCTGTAAGGTCAGGCATCTTTAAGTAATTCTGTGTAGTTATATAATTGATATTAAAATAAGAAGAGATTAGATGGCAGATAAAAAAAGTAAAGAACCAGGTGTCGCTTCAATAAGCTCTAACAAGTTTAAGAGAACGGTTATTGTTAGGGTAAATAACTTAGTGACAGCGATAGTTATGATATTGTTATTAGCTCTTAGTTTTTATGGAGGAACACTTTATGGACATAGTAGGGCGCCGACGTTTGCTTCAGTAGTATCAAGGGCCGAGCATAAGTTCGCGATCGGGCTTGTTCTATATACTAGCAATGGTTCAATAACAATAACCAATGCCAATACCAATAAAGCCCAGGCATTTAAGGTTACAAGCCAAACTAAAGTTAGTATCAATGGTAGCCATGGTTCAATATCCGAGATAAAACCAGGTGAGAGGGTTTTAATAAGAATCGCCAAGAAAAACCGACATGATGCCGGGGTAATAATTGTTAATTCTAGCTTTACTGATTGATTATTGAAGTTGATCAAAGCTTTGTTTTAGTAACTGCAATTGGCCAATTTGTATAACAAGAGCGTTTGAATTGTTAGTACATGATGATTGTGGCTTTAGGTAGGCTATATAGTTATTTTTTAGCTGTCTTATTATTGTAAGGTTTGCTGAGTTTGTTCCTATTCCTTTACTGTCTATTATTATGCCCAATGCAGTTCCTTTAGCATTATCGACAGAATTATTAGCTATGCATTTTTTGTCCAAGGAAGATAACTGGGTACTCGATAAAGCGATATAGTAATTTGCCTTTATGTTGCTAGCAGATATGTTTTTAGTAGTCGTAGCGTAAGTTAGGTTTAATCCAGGCGTTGTTTTTAGCTTTAGACCGATTGGTATAAAATTT
>DAHXNJ010000005.1 GCA_027365445.1 Candidatus Saccharimonadota bacterium
TCATCAAGCTCAAAGTATTCCTTGTCCTGTCGATAGCCGAAAAGCTGTGCATATATTTTAGTCGGAAATGTTCTACGCCTAGTATTAAAATCCCTAACTACGCTGTTATAGAAACGCCTAGATGCTTCTATCTTATCTTCAGTATCTACTAATTCAGCTTGAAGTTCCTGAAAGTTCTGAGTAGCCTGTAACTGCGGATAATTCTCAGCTACTGCAAATAAACTCTTTAACGTTGACTGAAACTGATTTTCTGCTTGAGCTGTCTGGTTAACGCCACTTGCGCCCAAAGCCTTAGACCTAGCAGCAGTAACATCTTCAAAAACTGTTTTTTCATGAGCTGCATATCCCTTAACACTATTAACAAGATTAGGTATTAAATCATAACGTCTTTTTAATTGAACGGTAATATCACTCCATGCCTCATCAGCTTGTTGATTTAACCTAACTAGGCCGTTATATGCCCCAAGAACAAAAAAGAATATAAGCAGTACAAGCACAACAATTACGATAATGGCTACAACCATGATATTCTTCTTTCTATAACTCCATTTAATTTAACATTATTATACATCACAAGGCACCTATTCGTGTATCATATATAACAATGGCAATTTCCAAAGGCAAACACACAAAAAGACGGCTTTTGTCCGGATTATTAGTTCTAGCGATAATATTCGTATATGTTTTATTAAGTCTAGCCCTACCAGTTAAAGCATTAATTGCACCGAACAACAATACACCCCTAAATATAACCACCCCTCCAAGTAACCTTCCCTGGCCAAGCTTTGGTGAGGCAGCAGTCGGTTTAGGCAATGGAACAATCATTCAAACTCACGGTAATCAAAAACCCGATCCAACAGCTAGTGTCGCTAAATTAATTACTGCTCTATCTGTATTAAAAAAATATCCACTAAGTTTAGGCCAAAGTGGACCATTGATAACTATTACTCCGGCTGATTATGCTATCTATACTAAATATATCGCCGAGCAAGGTTCAGTAGTTCCTGTATATAGCGGCGAACAATTAACTGAATACCAAATGCTTGAGGCTATGCTAGTACCATCTGGAAATAATATTGCTGATTCTCTGGCAATCTGGGCTTATGGATCACTAAGCAACTATAGGTCTTTTGCAACTAATTATGTCAAACAGCTAGGACTTACAAACACCCATATAGGAGTAGATGCTAGTGGCTATTCACCAACAACTACTTCAACTGCTTCTGATTTAATTAAGATCGGTAGTTATATTATGGCCAATCCGGTCTTAGCTCAGATTGTCGATATGAAAGCTGTAAACGTGCCCAATGTTGGCGTCATGTCCAATTATGACACTTCCATTTTAGGAACTAATGGCATTGTAGGGATTAAGACCGGTAATTCAAATCAGGCAGGTGGTGTTTTTCTTGGTGCTGCAAAGACAACTGTAAACAATAAGCCAGTAACCATTTTAGTCGCAATTATGGAAGCTTCTACTTTAACTCAGGCTCTAAACTCTACAGTGCCATTAGTTATATCTATTCAAAATGATTTTGCTCAAACCATAATAGTGAATAAAGGTGAGGTTTTAGGAGAATTCAGGCAACCATGGGGAGGAATCGTTCAAGTTGCTGCCAAAAATAACTTAGAAGTCTATCTATTACAAGGCGAAAAAGCAAAGGCACAACTGCATTTATCTCCTCTTAAAATAAATTCTCCTCAAGGTAGTCTTATTGGTTATGTCTCAACAAAAGCTAATCAATTTAATTCGGCAAAGACTGATCCATTAGTGACTTTAGAAGCTACTACTAAACCGTCTTGGCAATGGAAACTATTACATCCTACATATATTTTTTAGCTAACTTAAAAAAATATACTGTCTAGTTATAATTTGCCTAAAGCATAAAACTATTTGAACTATTAATATATCATTTTTTCTATGTCTAAAATGGTGGGCGCTGAGGGACTCGAACCCCCGACCCTCTGCGTGTAAAGCAGATGCTCTAGCCAACTGAGCTAAGCGCCCTTAAATAACCATACGATTGTAACAAAAAAGTAGTAATAGGCAAACTACACTCTTGTCCAACGCAAAATGAGGGTTAAGTGGGTGTCGGTTTCCAACGCAAAATGAGGGTTAACTTTTAAGTATGTGTGGCAGCATGAAAGGTGATGAAACTAATCATGGATACCACACACGTACCAACATTAATACAA
>DAHXNJ010000016.1 GCA_027365445.1 Candidatus Saccharimonadota bacterium
AGAAAGCAAAGATTTATGGCTTGCTAAATAATACATGCACACATAATCTTGCTGTTGTGTTCAGGTCTACAGGAAAAATGATCCACCTCTGTTAGAGTTTGAAATATTGGCTTTAGGGGACCTAAAACCGTGAAGTCAGGAAGCATATGCACTGAGAAAAAACCTCCACGGAAGCTTTTAATTTATGCACCTTATTTTCGCTATCCTAATAGCCCGGAATCACTTGAAATGCTAGCCACCAGTGCGTAGGAAGCTATTTAGCAAAGTGAAGGATCGAGAATACTTGAATGTTTTACCTATTATACTGGGTTGCGGTTTAAACAAGGTGAAATAGCGGTATTAGTACATGACAGGCAAAGTATGTCAGGAAAGGACGGCGTTCCTATGCGACTGAATGTGCACAATAATACACTTAATAAAAAAGAACGCTCTAATACATGAACTTGCTCATCGGCTACTTTTTGGCCATGATCTTTATGCTCCAGACGAATATAGTCAAGAAGACAATGACGAAATCCGAGCGCTCCTGATCCAAGGCGATGTCATTAATGACATCTATGGTAAGGCTAATTATTCATCGTGGGCTAGTTTCGACCCAAATGAACATACTAAAGAATATATAAAAGATTTACGGTATGTGCTTTCCCTTTCAAAAGAAAAGCGAAGCACAAAGACAAAGAACACCGCACAGCTGAAGTCTTAATCTCAGTAGCAATAACATCTATAATGGCAATCCAAACATTCTATCTATGTTATACTAACCAAATTATGAATCCTGATTATGCTTCATTGCGTAGTTATATTGAATCACAGCGACAAAATGGAGTTGTAGACACAATAATCTACCAGAACTTAGTGGCATCAGGATGGCCGGAAACCACGATTAAACAATTTCTAAGCACAATGCAGCAACAAACAAACTACCAAAATTCTAATTCAGTTCAAAATCCACCAATACAACCCATCAACAACTTACCTCAGGATGAGTTCAATGCAAGTAGTAAGTCATACGTAGTAGCATGCTTATTGTCTTTCTTTTTTAGGCTCACTTGGAATAGATCGCTTTTATCTTGGATACACGGGACTTGGTATTTTAAAATTAATTACATTCGGTGGTTTAGGTATATGGACACTCATTGATTGGCTCAGGCTTAGCTTTACCAGTCATCCAGTGGATAAAACTGGTCAAGCACTTAATGGCTATTATAAAAATAAACGAATTATAAGAATTACGAGTAGCGTGTTGATTGTAATCGTACTACTTATCCCTGTAGTTGTATTTTTATTGGCCCTATCATCAACATCAGAACTAAAAATTAAAGCTCAGGTCACCGAAAGAGAAACTGATGCTTTTTCTGTCTTATATGCTGTTAGCCAATATATTGAGACGTATTCATCTATGCCGATAACTACTCAACCTGGAGTTACTCCACACACGATAAATATTTGCGGTTCAAGCTGTAACAACTACACCACAACCGGAACCCTTAGCTACTACCCGACAAGTCCCCAAGTAATATCTTTTCAAGCCTACAATCCAAATCTAGTGGTACCTTTGAATGATATTTATATCGTTGACCATGCTACATGTAATTCAGCCAGTACTAATATTGGTCAACAAACAAAAAATGATGTGGCCTTAGTTTTATATAGGGCTCCTGGGGACTCTCATGGCGCCTATGAGTGCATGCAAACAAACAAACAATACGATCTTTAAAGCCTTAACATAGGTTCTACTGCCTAACAATGAAAACCCGAAATTGTGTAACGTTTTGCAAAGCCTATATTTCAAGATTATTTTGATATTGACTACATCCCTATTCTTTATCGCTGACGTTTCAACAAGCGAGCAAGACTTACATAAACAAACTCCGCAAACGAGGAGTATCCCCTTAGGCTTAAACTAGACATATTGTGCTCTAGCACAAATGTACAATTAATTTAGTAAGCTAGGAATTTGAGTATGGGGGCAAAAGTCTGATTCCATGATAGTTTAAAAACATTAAATAATAACTAAAATACCACATCGATTTAAGCTATGATATACGTATCATGAATGAAGAAAGAGAAAATAAAAATGTGGTCCACCCTAAGTCATTACTTAAAAAAGATCTTAAAGGAATCAATAAATTCAATAACACCCTTGCCGTCAAAGTAACTAAAAGCGTAGGTACTATGTGGACAGGATATATTTTCGCCTTGTTATCCCTAATGTCTTTACCGGCAATACTACATCTAGTAATGCCTAAGCTCAATATTTTCCCACATTGGATAATTTCAGCTAGTCTAATCGCATTAATTGCATGGATTTCTCAAAACTTTCTTCAATTAGTCCTTCTACCTGTAATTATGGTTGGCCAAAACGTCATCCAGACCCAACAGGATGCCAAAGCAGAATCCGACCATAAAACATTAACTTATTTAGCTAACTTACAAGAAGAACAAATGATAGAACTAAAAAAACATGCAGATACATTAGAGCTTATTAGAAGAGAGCTAAATAAATAACTTCTTTTTTTGTAGCTTAATAGACTCTAGATCTTTATTAGTTTGTTGGTTTATTTTTAGTTACTGATAAGGATTAATATTTTAGCTACCAAAGGTAAAAACATTTAAACTTACGCCATTTGGAACAGTTAGCTTTATAACATCTCCTTTAGTAAATTTCTTAAATGACACTAGCCTATAAAGAGTACTTTGCTGGATCACTAACTGACTTTGCTTGTTAACACTTGGTCCTGCAAATCCAGACCCATAAATTGGTTTATTGTTTAAATAAACTCCAATGTTTGCTGAACTTGGCGAACCTCCTACTAGATATACGTACTTGGCGGCGACTTTAATATTAAGAGTGCTATTACCTTCGGCTGTTATCTTTTGAGACTGAACTTTCCAGGTTCCTCCCAACGACCAATCATTAATACCCAAATTATTTGAAAGCGTGAATGTTGCCTGTGGGTTAGCAGCAAGTGCCGGCGTTCCGACATAATCACTGGCTCGATTACTACCTAAATAAGTTTCAGGTGTTTGATTTTTAGATATAGGAACATAGTTTGAAGAAACCGTTGGCTTAACATCGCTAAGGTTAGCTCCATCATTTGTAAGCAACTGCCTTATCGCTTGTTCTTCTTGAACATACTGACCTTCACCTGCATGTACTCTTACTATGTAACCCTTAGAGTTAATAAGGTAACTTGTTGGCCATGCCTGATTGTTATATGCATTCCAGGTAGCAAAGTTATTATCCATACCAACAGGATAAGTTAAGTGTTGAGCTTTCACAGCTGCTTGAACATTAGATTTCACTTTTTCAAACGAAAACTCTGGCGCATGAATACCAACTACAACTAATCCATATTTCTTATATGTCTTATACCAGTGCTCTAAATATGGATTATTTCTAACACAGTTAATACATGAGTATGTCCAAAAATCTACTAATACTACTTTACCTTTGAGATGACTTAGCGCCAATGGCTTACTATTAATCCAAGCGCTAATATCTTTAAATTGAGGTGCTTTATATGGTTTTATATTAAATAGCCCCTTGCTAGTTATTGCATTTTTAGTTTTAGGAAGAAAAGTAGCACTAATAGCATTAAAATTAAATGGAGTATGCTCCGTAACATACGTTTGAAGACTTTGAGCACTACCAGTTATTACTAAAATTCCAACAAAAATAAAAATTAAACCGATAGTACGCTGAAACAATCCTTTTGGATTGCTTAATACTTTAACTCTGCCAATTAAACGTTGACCAAAATAGCCAATAATAAGCAAGAATAAACTTAAGCCAATTACATAAGCAGTAATGTAAATTAAAGCTTTAGTTAGACTAACCGGCAAGATAGACGCCACTATATAGGCATAGACTGGACTACAACTTGAAAATACTGGACCAAGTACGGCTCCCGTTAAAATTGGACCAATAAAACTATTCTTATTATTAAAACTTTTGCCAAGAGCTTTTTGAGTACTTGTTTCAATACCAAGTTTAGCGACAATTCTTACGTAAAGAAATGGAAATAAAGTAAATAAGCCAAGCAATATAATAATTCCACCAGAGAAATAAGTAATAGCCTGTGGTGGTATGTTGATAAATAAAGTTGTTGCCTTTAAGAGTAGCGTAAAGATAATTAATGAAATCGCTAGAGAGCCAGCTATAATCAAAGGCCTTTTCTTGTCTTTAGTGTCTCCACTAACTGAACCACCAATTATGACCGGCAATAAAGGCAGGACACAAGGTGCCAAAACAGTTAAGATGCCGGCAATAAATGCACCTAAAATTAAAAACATATTATCCTACCTTTCTTAAATAGCTACCACTCCCTACTCTTAGCAGATTAA
>DAHXNJ010000029.1 GCA_027365445.1 Candidatus Saccharimonadota bacterium
CTTCGTTCAGCTACAACTTCCCTTAACTTATTTTCTACAATAGCACTTAAGCTCAAGCCTAATCTTCGAGCGAGTTTCTGAGATTGCTGCTTTACGTCAGCATCTATTTTAACCGTCATTGGAACTTGACTCATACTAACAATGTAATACTTTTAATGTACTTTGTCGGGCCATCGTGGAAGATATCTGGAACTATTTCGTAGCAACTGCCTTATGCACTATAGAAGAAACTAACGCCGAGTAAGGCACGCCCTCTTCTACGGCCTTTGCCTTTATCCTATATAGGTCTTGTTCACTCAGGCGTATATTAATGTTCCTGGTCTTGTTAAGAGTAGCTTTAGCAGCAAGTTTGGCCTTTTCTATCTCTTTTTTCATATCTTGGGCCTCAACATATTCACCATTTTCAATAGGCTCAAGCTCTTCTCTCTCTTCTTGGTCAAGGTCTTGCGGGTTAAAGTATTTCATAAGACTACTCCTTTTCCTTTAAGATCTTATTAGTATATTTGCGACTTGGATAAATTGTCTTTAGGAATATTCTTTAGTCATAAATACCAAAGTTTCTATATGTGGAGTTTTTGGAAAAAAATTTAAAAGTTTAATCTTAGTAATCTCATAATCGCTAATTAAAAGCTTAATATCTCGAGCTAAAGTAGCAGGATTACAGCTTAAATAAATAATTTTTGGTGGCTTTTTAATTAATAATTCCTTGATTATATTTTGATGTAATCCAGACCTAGGAGGATCAAATATAACTGGTTTGCTTTTAGGTATATATTCCAATGCCTTTTCTGAAGACGATAGTAGAATATTGGCCTTTATATGGTTCTTTTGAGCATTAATAAATGCAAAATCGGACGATATCTTATTAATTTCTACTAAATCTACTCCATTTTGTGCAACACTTAGTCCAATAGTACCTACTCCAGAATACATATCTACCAGATCGGTTTCCCCGATCTCTTCTTTTATATAATTTATGGCTTTTTCAAAGATCCCTACATTGATTTGAAAAAAACAATCAGCATCATAAAAAAACCTTCTTCCATTAATATCATCAGAAATAACCGATTCGCCTAATGTTAATAAAAGTTTTGTCGCAACGCTAGCCGGACTCCTAGGATTAGAAAAATAAAGCTTAAGTCCTTGAACGCTATCTGGTAGTATTAGCTTCTTAAACTTATCGACTGAGTTAATTTTTGTAAATAACGAAACACTAACCTTTCCATCCTTACTTGACCTTAAAATAAATGATTTTAAGTCAGCAGCTCGTAAACCAAGAGCGGTAAAGTTAGCTATTAAATCATTGGCTGCTATATCTATCTCACTAGCTGCTAATGAACTACTATTTACAATTAACTTTGAATGCGAGGACCTTTGATGCAGAGCAAGATGTATGCCCAAATCATCACCATAAAAGCTATATTCCATCTTATTCCGATAATGCCACTGCTTATCGGACTGAATAAAGTCGATAATCGGATATTTTAGTTTTGTTGGCCCACTACCTAACTGCTCTTCTAAAATAGCTACTTTTGCTGAGCTTTCCATCTCCTTAGCCATAATTTGCCAAGGAGAAGTAGCCAAAAACTCTTCATCTCTTGGTTTTTGCCTTGATGGCGATGCGACTACTATCTCTACAGCTAACGCTTCTGCATAATCTTTCTTTTTCCTTGTTATAACCGCCTTAACAGTTTCCCCAGGTAAAGCATTCCATACAAAATAAACTAAACCATCTAATCTCGCTATAGCCTGGCCACCATTTACTAACTTAGTTATTTTGAGTTCAACTAAATTCAGAGGTTTTTGTCCCATTCTAATAATATTTTCTCTAATTGTTTAGGATTTCTAGCAATAACCATCGGTGAGTACTGAACTAATAAATCTAAACTATTATATCCCCAACTAACAGCAATACATGGCATATTTACTTCTTTCGCTGCTAATATGTCTCTTACTTCATCACCAACATAAACACTAGATTCAGCTTTAAGATTTTCTTGTTTCAATATCTTATTAATCAGCTTTGACTTATTAAACAAACCAGCCCCTCCGTACACTCCAGCAAAATAAGGTAATAGACCTTTTTCTAACAAAAATCGTTCTATATTAGCTGAACTATTACTGCTAATAATATATAAACTATAATTATTCTCTTTAAGAACTCTTAAGGTATCATCTATCTGCATGAATGTAGGTATTTGATGAATTTGCCGACCAATCATTGATCGCCCTCTTTGAAGAAGATACAATTGTTTCCATTTTGGAATATTCAGTCTTTTTATAGCTTCGCGTAGTCCTACATTATCCGCCTTCATCTGCTTAACATATTCAATATCTGCCAATTCTGGCTTTTTAGTTAATTTATAAGCTATAGCTATCACAGTATCAAAACTATCGGCTATAGTCCCATCGAAATCAAAAATTACTGTACGCATAATATTTTACTTATGCTAATTAAACCACAAAAAGACTTTATTCGGTACGCAAAGCTTCAATTGGATCTAGTCTAGATGCTTTTCTAGCTGGCAACAATCCAGCTATCGTTGCAACTAAGATAAGAAAAATGATTAAAGCTAATATTTCTAACGGATGAAATATCAATAAACTACTATTACTAAAATTTATTTGTTTAGATATCCATGGATTTAAAAGAGTACCAACTATTACCGCCAATCCACTACCAAATATCGCGCCTATACCGCCAATCCAACCAGCTTCAACTATAAATAACCAACGAACTGATAGATTGCTCATTCCCAAAGCCTTCATTAAGCCTATTTCACCAGTTCTCTCCAATACACTTATATATTGAGTATTTACAACTCCGAAGAATGAAGCTATAAGTGTTATTAAGCCAAAAACTAATATAATTATCTGTAATACATTTACTATTTGAGAGATAGTAGCCTGAGCGTCCTTAGCACTTATGGCACCATACCCCGCATGTTCAATCGCATTTTGAGTTGCTAATAGTTTTGCCGGGTTCGTACCATCCTTAACTAATACCGTAGCAGTTAAATAATGTTGATAATTAATAGTTCCCTGATTAATAAAATCATTAATGGACTTAGCCTCTTTTGAACTTACGTAAAGCGTTGTGTTGATATTACCACTTATCAATGTTGATGGAGCGGTCAGAACAGCCAGGACCTTGAAATGTTTTGTTTCTTGTTTTCCCAATACCTGTCTTATTTGTACTGTTATAGTTTTACCTATTGCCGAAGAAGCTGATTTAAACTTCAACAAAGATAAATAATCTTGTGGTAACACAACATCTCTACTAGTTAACCTAGTAGATATTCTCCCGGCCGCAAACTGATGACTAATGCTTGGGTCAAAAGCAGCAATTGACCCAGTATATTTGCCGGCGTTTTTGGCAGTAATATATAAGGCGCTACTAGTATACGGCTCAAATACGCTTTGTACACCTTTGAATGTGGCAAGTTTTTTTAGATCCTGCTGATCTAATACTCTAACTAGCTTACCATTAGGGCCACTAGCAATAACCGAGCTATTATATGGTTGTGGCTTATCGATAGAACCCTTAGGACCAATAATATGTTTATTCTTGGCCACTATCAGTGAACTAGGATTAAAATTTGTATCAATAAGCTTATTTCCATATGCCTTGGCTCCATTGGCAGCAGCTAAAGTAATAGTTAAAGTAAAGCCTCCTACGGCAAGTGCGGCAGCAGTTAACAATGTTCTAACTTTTGCCTGTTTTAGCGATTGACCACTTCGTCGAAGAATATCTTTCCAGTACATAGTTAATTTATTTATCCTTATCCTTATCCTTGATCGATTCTATTCGCTCAATTTCACCATCTCTAATATAGATTCTAATGTCACATTTCTTAGCTATATCCATATCGTGGGTAACAATTACTAAAGTCGACTTTTGCTCTCTATATATACTAAATAAAAGTTCTATTACTTTATCTCCAGTGACACTATCCAGGTTACCGGTAGGCTCATCGGTTAGTATAACTTTAGGTTTATTTACTAATGCTCTAGCTATAGCCAGTCGCTGCTTTTGACCTCCAGACAACGTCCTGGCTTTACTCTTTAATTTATCAGCTAAATCTACCTTCTCTAGTGCTTCTTCAATAATCTCTTTTCTTTTTCTAGATGCTACTTTAGAAATCTCTAATGGTAAGGCTACATTCTCATAACATGATAAATTAGCTTCAACAAAAAACGACTGAAACACAAAACCTAACTGATTGCTTCTATATTTGTCCATTTCCTTATGTGTAAGCTTAGTTAAATTTAAATCATTCACTACTATCTGGCCTTCAGTAGGACGATCAAGTCCACCTAATAAGTGCAATAAGGTCGATTTACCAGACCCACTCTTGCCTACTATTGCCACTGTCTTATTGTCGGGTATAGAAAAACTTAAATCATTTAATGCACTAAACTCACTATCTTTCTTACCATATGTCTTGCTTACGTGTTTTAAATCAATCATCTCAATAGACCCTCTTATCTAAACTATAACAGCCAATAAGCTAAAAAAAATTTATATTATCTACAGAATAAATTTAATTCTCAGTTAACTCGACTTTTACAATCCTTTAATATTCCTTGTGACCTAAAACAAAAAACACTAAAAAAGGATATGTGTCAAAGATTGTGACTACGCTCAAATACTGTTTCTTAGTCCCAGCGAAAAACATATACCAACGCCTTTTTATGCAGCCCAACGGATCTAAAACATCGACAATGGTCTAATAATTAACAGAACAGAAGTTGCAGAAGTGTTAATGAGGACTAAAGATAAGCACGTTACGACATATATTATAAATACATTTGAAATACTGACTGAGAATAGACGTAAAGCCGTACTATTGCTAAGTGGGCCTGGCGTTAATCAGCAGCCTATAGCTATGAAGTTGGAGCAAGGTAAGTTACGGAGATTTGGTCGTGATTTTAAGGATCAGCAAAATCTTATAAATCCAGTATCTAGAAATCATTATGTAATTGATTTAAGTGACAAGAATCGTATAATTGTTGAAAATCATAACTCAACAGATAAGAAATCTGGACGAGATTAAGTTTGAGTTAATTTATCTATATGAGATAAATAACACGGTTAGCCATAGCTAAAACGGGTTTATCAATAATAAACCTTCAAAGCCTGAAAAATCTTTAGTATTATCAGTGGCAATTGTATTTATACCAACCGATAATGCTGTGGCCGCAAGATAAGCGTCAAATACTTTGTCTCCTATTAGGTTGTGCTTTTGGATTATTGCTGTTGCTATATGGTGTGCCCCTTGGTCGGCGGCAATCACATGGCAATGTTCAGCTATAGCATTTATTGCATCAATTGCATTCCCTGAAAGCATCGGATTAGGAAATTTTTGATGTGTAAGCACCCTCAGTGACTCAAATATATTTTGATGTGCTATTACTATATGATTAGCATGCGTCTGCAGAAACTCTTGTGCTGCTCTATGCTTTGGGCTTGAGCTATTAATGGCATATATAAGTATATTGGAGTCAACTAGAATAGTCTTATTGTTCATAGCTATTATAATTTAGAATAGTAGTCACTACGGTTAAGGTTGTCCAGAGGCTTACCTAAATCGTGTGTTTCAAAAACTATCTTTTTAGCTGTTCTTTTAGCATCGTTGTCTAGGTACTGCTCTAAGGCGTCATTGAATATTGCTTGAAGAGTCGTATGTTGTTCGTTAGCTTGCTTCTCGGCAGCTTTTTTTAAATTTGTGTTAATGCGTAATGTTGTCCGTGTAAGATTCATATTTGTCATATTAGCATACGTATGACAAAAATCAACTATAGCCTTTGAACTGAGCCTTCAGCCCTACAGTCAATTAGCTTATTTCTCTAACTCGCGAATTTTGTCGTGGTCTAAACCGTAGTAATGGCCTATTTCATGCCACAAGGTATGGCGTATATTTTCTTTTAACTGATGGACATCACTTGACGCTCGCTCTAGTGGACCCTTAAAGACAGTTATCTTATCAGGAAAAATTCTTGTTTGCCCTTGGCGCTGACTCAATGGTACGCCTTCATATAATCCAAATAATGTTTGATCTTCTCTTAGCTCAAGATTAACTCTCTGTTCTGGAGTTGGTTCATATTCATATAGTATGGCAACATTAGCTATGCTCTTTGCTTGAACGCTAGGTAAACTATCTAGCGCATCATTCACTAGTTGTTGAAAAGCAGCATCATCTAGATTTACCATACAAAAAACCTATAACTTAGCATCCGGATATATATCTCTCGTCGATGGATCAATTTCATACCTCATCTGAGGGAAAGGTACACCCTCTCGAGCAGTAACACCTTCAAAAAGCCAAAAAACGCGTTCACTAAAACCAAGTCCACATGCAGGAGGCATGCCATATTCTAGCATTTCAACAAAGTCTATATCCATCATCATAGCTTCACTATCGCCATCATTTCTCATTTTTTGTTGTTCTAAGAAACGATCATATTGATCAATTGGATCATTTAATTCAGAAAATCCATTTGAGATTTCTGTACCTGCAATAACAGCTTGAAAACGTTGGGTAGTATCCGGTCGATCTGGATTTACTTTGGACAAAGGACTAATAAACTTAGGAGTATTTATTAGCCAAACTGGTCCGGCTACATTTTGACGAATATTTTTCCATAACTTATCAATACCTCGAGCTTTATTATCTGTCTGGGCCACTTCGAGATGATGCTTACTCAGCTGTTTTTTTACGTCATCTAAACTACAATTAAATATATCTATTTGATCGTAATGCTTGGCAATAGTTTCTGCATAATCCCACTGCTCCCATTCATCTTCCAAATTAATCTTAAATCCGTTTAAATCAAATTTTAAAGTTTTAAATGATGCGTTTATTACGTGCTTAAATAAATCTGTTTGGAAAGACATACCTTCCTGCCAGTCACTAAAAGCCCAATACCACTCCATTGCAACGTGTTCCGGTAAATGTTCATCACTATAATTCTCATTTCTAAATCTAGGACCAATATCGTAAACTTTTTCAAATCCAGCTCCAAGTAGTCTCTTTAAAGGCAGTTCATGACTAATGCGTAAATAAAAATCTTGATCTAAAGCATCCATATGAGTAACGAAAGGATTAGCATCGGCACCTCCAGTAGTATGTTCTAAAACTGGTATGTTTATTTCTATAAAGCCATTACTATCCAAGAAATGTCTAGTTGCCTGCCAAAAACGGCTTCTTCTAACAAACCGCTCTCTAACGTCCTTATTGACATTCATATCAACATAACGACGTCGTAATCTTTCTTCTTTATTAGTAAAACCGTCTCTACTATTAGGTAGCGGCCTTAGGCTTTTAGTTAAGAGTCTCAGACTTTTAACCTGTACCGATATCTCATTAGTTTTTGTTTTAATAACCATCCCGTTCGCTTCTATAAAGTCACCAGTATCTAACAACGGTAGTTCATTAAAACCTAATTGAGAATTATTAGGATTAATGGTCTCCATATCGCTACCATTTAAAAAAAGTTGAACTTCACCGCTATAATCTCCTATTACTATAAAGGCAATCTTTCCAAATTTACGAATATTTATAACTCGTCCAACGACTGTTACGGCTTTATTTTCTAATAAATCAAATTTTTGACTAATATCAACTAATACATTGGTACGTGCACTTTTAGAAGGATAAGGATTTATCCCTAATTTTTTAATTTCATTAAGTTTTCGAAGTCGTTCGTTTCGTAGTTCGGATATAGTTGCCATAATATTTAGTTTTTCTTTAATTACTAGCAATAGTATAACTTATATTGCTTTATCATTTCTATTATCTAGATTAAGCTAATTCGACAATTCTATATATTGACTTTTCTAGTGCAGTATTAATCTCAACTTCGTCATTTTCCTGCTTACCAATTAGTTCCCTACCAATCGGTGACTCGTCACTAATTTTGCCATTTAATGGATCAGCTTCTACTGTTCCAACTATCTGAAATATTTTTTTACTACCATCGTCGGCTTTTAAGGTAACCTTTGAACCTAACTGGATTTTAGCCGAGCCTTTTGGCGCCTTAATTAGCTCAACATTCTGAAGAATATGTTCAATTTCAGATATTCTTGACTCATTTTTCTCTTGAGCCGCTCTGGCTGACTGATATTCGCTATTTTCAGCTAAATCACCAAACTCTCTAGCAGTTCTAATACTTTCAGCTATCTCTCCTCGCTCGGAAATTAAACTATCAAGTTCCTGCTTTAGTTCAGTTATACCCTCTTTAGTTAATCTAAATGTTTTTTTCACTACCATAGCTTATAGTCCTTTCTCTTTTGGTCTTAGGGCCTTATCTTTAATGACTTTTAGTTTCGCCTATCGGACAACTTAGCAACCAGACCTTGTTTATTCACAAATAATGGTTTTTTTTCGTTTCGTTCTTTTATTTCATACTGATCAATCGCCGCTTTTTCACTGCTAACGACCACCCTCCAAGGCAATCCTATCAGGTCAGCATCAGCGAACTTCTCACCCGGGCGAATATCTCGGTCATCATATATTACCTCAATGCCAGCCTCTGTCAATATATTATATATCTCATTAGTATATTTTGTATCTTTTCCTTCTTTGATTGCCATCAGATAAACCTGCGCTGGAGCAATCTGTTTAGGCCACATAAGTCCACTTTCATCATTAAATATTTCAGCAATTACTCCCATAAGTCTACTTACACCAATGCCATAAGAGCTAAGAAAGATTGGCTGACGTTGAGAAGCTTCATCGGAATAATAAACTCCCATCTGTTCTCCTTTTATACTACCAAAATTAAAGATATTACCGACTTCTGCAGCCTTAACTTTAGTCATTTTTTCTTTCGTTAAACCTAGCTGAGTTAAAACTTTTTCGCTATACACTTCCTCGTTAACTGCTATTTTTTTATCTTTATCTATGTATATAACATCCTCACCACTATCAGTTATAGTTTGATATTCTTGACTAAACTGCGTAAAAGCACCGCCAGAAGCAAAAGTTAGATAGGTATAAGGGCCTAATCCAACTCTTTCATAAACCCTTAAATAAGCCTGCTTGGTGATTTCATAAAATTCATCTAACTCTTTTTGCGTACGAGAGAAGGCATACATATCTTTCATTAAGAATTCTCGACCTCTCATAATGCCACTTTTTGCCCTTAACTCATTTCTTAGTTTTGTCTGAAATTGATATACACTTATAGGAAGGTCTCGATAACTCTGTACATATTTACTAATCATCATCATCATTGGCTCTTCATGACTCCAACCAAAACCTACCTGCTGACCGTTTTTAAGTTGACTCTTAAACCATACGTCAACGACTTGATCATCCCATCGTCCTGTAATATCCCATATTTCTTTAGGCTGGAGTGTAGTCATTAAAAGTTCAGATGAACCAATAGCGTTCATTTCCTCTCTAATAACGGTCTTTATATTTTCAATCACTCTTAAGCCAAGCGGCAAAAAAGTATAGGCTCCAGCCATTTCCTTACAAATAAAACCTCCACGTATTAATAATCTTGCATTGTTAGATTGCTCATCTGATGGTACTGACTTGGTCGTTTTTAGAAACATCTGACTTATGCGCATTGGGTAATATCCTTTTTTATAAAGTTAATTGTAACCTATCTATTGGTAAGTAAGAAAAGAGTTATGAAAGCAATTAGATTATTTAATGCATGCAAAAAGATGCCAGGCCACAAACTTTTTGTTTTCTGCTTAAGATACACCAATACTACACTTAGGGTAAAAATATCGATCGCTCCTATCCAAAAAAGACCAGAACTACCACCCTCAGACAAGTGAGCTGCAGCAAATATTAAACAAGTGATCAAGGCAGCATAAAAAACTGGCATTGCTTTTTTTAGTCCTTCAAACAAGAATCCTCTAAACAATATTTCTTCAGCTATTGGTGGAAAAATTACCAAACTAAAAAAAGTTAAGGTTAATTGGTAAGCACCATGGACCGAGCTAAAGCCTATATGCTGCGCCTGATTAACATTCAAACTAACAAAAAAGTGCTTAATGATAGCCGCCAAAATAAGATACATAACTAAATATGTCGGATAACCCAAAATAGCTAAGCCTCCGTCTTTGAAGCGTGGTCTCTTAAGGCCTAGCTCCCTAAAAGAAGAATGCCAATATTTAAGCACTAAATAAACTAGCCCAACCGTTAAAGCTTCAGCCAAAAACACATATATAAATTGAGCTGTAATAGATTTACTAAGCCAGGCGTTAGCTTGAGCTGCATCCCATCCTCTTATTCCTGCATAAAGAGAAAGCAAAATAATAGCAACATATTGAGCAATAAAGAATATCAATACTAGACTTACGATTACGATGATTGGAATACGCCATTTTGGTATATTATCCAAAGAACGTATATTTTCTTGGTTATTTAATTCTTCTTTTTTATTTTTTGTCATAATTTTATAAGAATCGATGGACGTCAACAATCGTAATTAAGACAATTAAAGTAAGTAAAATCAGCATACCAATACCATTAACTACTTCTTCTAGATGAGCACTAAGTGGTCTCCCGAAAGCTCTACTAATTAGCGTCATCCAAAGACGACCACCATCAAGTGCAGGAATAGGTAATATATTCATTATTGCCAAAGTAAGAGAAACGATCGCTATTATAAAAAGCATATATTGATAGCCCAGAATACTACCGTCCTTTAGTATTATAAAGATACCAACTGGTCCGGCTACCTGCTTAGAAGCTACAGCTTGACCGTGCTGTCTTGCAACCGTATTACCCGTAACTAATCCGGCAATAATCTGCCCTAGACCTTGTATTGCATGCCCTAGACCTATAAAGCTCAGTTTTATTACTTGCCAAGTTAATCCTACTGCCTCAACTGGTCCAGCCCACCATTTATAACTATGCAAGATCAAGGCAGCAAGGCTAATACCTAAATAACCCTTAGGATTATTAGTTTTAAGGCTAGCGGCTACAACCGACTGAGACTGAAGCTTAACGGTTTTTTGATATTGATTGCCGTTACTAACATAGACAACCTCAACTCGCTTACCGGCATATTCTTTTGTCAACTTTTGTAAATCGGGTATGGAGGTAACGTTCTTCGGATGGCCAGGACTTCCTAATTCAAGAATTTTGCTTTCCGTTTTAAGCCCTATGGTTGAGGCTGGGCTATTTGGCTCAACAGAAGTCACCAATACTTCTTGTTTGGTCACCCTACTCCCGCCAGCAACACTAAATTGAGTGGGAATTATTTGAGGCAAACCAATCCAAGCTAATATCATTAGCAAAATAACACCTGTAATAAGGTTCATAAAAACACCAGCAGCCATTATTTTTGTCTTTACCCATAGATTTGCCGCTCCATAACTCCCCTTTTCCATGTCTGAATCATGTTCACCTTTTAACTTAACAAATCCACCTAAAGGCAATAAATTAAGAGAAAAGATTGCTCCATTTTTCATTCTTCTTTTATATAAAGATGGAGGGAAAAAAATTCCAAATTCTTCAGCTTCAACCCCATTTTTTCGAGCAACAATAAAATGGCCCAATTCATGTACGATAATTAGACCAATAAACAATACTATCCCTATAATCAATATGAGGACTGCCATATATATTTATTATACCCTAGATAAGCTGTGAAGTAGATGTAAAAAACTAAAGCGTTAATATTTCTTTTTCTTTTACTTTAGCAACAGACTCCATTTGTTGCCGATGAGCCGCAAGACTATCATCAATCGATTTTTGGGTTCTATGCAGCTCGTCTTCACTTAGTTCTTTATTTTTTTTAGCCGTATCTAATTGTTTAAAAGCCTCTTGTCTAGCTAAGCGCATTTTTATTGATGCTTCTTCTAATTTCTCATTAATTTGTTTAGCAATCTCTTTTCGTCTTTCTTCAGTTAAAGGAGGAATCACCACTCTTACTACTCTTCCATCATCGCTTGGATTAAAGCCTAATGATTGATTATTTCGTATCGCAGCCGCAATAGCTTGAATATTGCTTGGGTCAAAAGGTGTAATCTGTAGCATTTGTGAATCAGGCACAGTTATAGTTCCTACCTGATTTAATGGCATAAGCGTACCGTATGCCTCCACCTTTACTAAATCCAGCATGGCAGCATTGGCTCTGCCTGTCCTTAAACGACTAAGCTCACCCGTAAGATGTTCTAGTGCTGCCTTAAAGGCTGATTCAGTTTGTTTTATTAGTGAACTATCCATATCTTGAATAATAGCAGCTTATAGGCTATAGACAAAAATCTGGAAGTTTTTTGTATTTATACTTGCCATAAAAGTTCCACTCAGTAAGCCTTTGTTGATGTGATGAAGGCCTGCCTCTGCGTAAATAAAGTTACCCTTGTGAATTTCTTAAATAACAACTTGCTTTGCCCACTCTGTAGCCCACAATAGTGATAGTTCCATTTTATTCATAAAAGCAATGTCGGAATGCAGCTGGGCTTAGTATGTGCTACGACTAATACCAGATGCATAGCAAGCCATTTCAACAGTTAAACCATCTTTCAAGGCTTGCTCCAATTAATGCCAGCAAAGTCCAATATGTTATGGGCGGATACGACTGCTGGACAATAATTACTTAGTCCATTAAACTAAGTAATATGAAAACATTATCAATTCACGAGACCAAAACTCATATGTCTAAACTACTTCACGATGTAGACAAAGGCGTACCAATAGTTTTTGGTGCACGAGGACAAGCTGACTATCAGATTGTACGGTATAAGAAAAAGACAATAGACCGATCTCGGGCTTTTGGTGCCTGGAAAGATAAAATGTGGATTGCCCCTGATGCATTTAATTCAGAAACAGATAAATTAGTTGCAGAAATGCTTACTTCTAAGCACAACATATAATGATACTACTAGACGCTGATGCGATCATCTGGTGGATGGGGGGAGACAAAAGATTAGGTCCTAAAGCAAAAGAACTTCTTTCGCAGCCTGACACAAGTCTAACGATTAGTTTATTAACGTTATTCGAGATAGAACTAAAGAGAAGAATCAACAAACTAGATCTACGATCTCCAATAAGTAAGTTCTTAGATGAATTTGAAATAGAAGTTTACAGCCCAACGGCCAGTGAGTTAGCTAATATTATGCATGTTAAACTTAATCACTCGGATCCATTTGACTGTGCATTAGTTGGACTGGCTAAACTAAAAGATTGGGCTGTTCTAACATCTGATGATCCGTTAAGGATAATGGCGTCTAACCTAGTAACGATAATTGACTCAAACAAATAAACTAAAATCTAGTTTGTCGTACTCTAGTAGCCTAGGTTGGCACAATTAGATAACTTCAAATAGGTTATCAAAAATCACAGACGTCATAATTACTAACAGAAATTATTCTATTTCGCCAAGTGCTAATCTTCTAAAACGTCGAACAACAATATTTTCGCCAAGTCTAGCATTATGTTCTTTGACAAAATCACCCAAAGTTTGTTCTGGGTTTTTTACAAATGGCTGACTTAAAAGACATCTCTCTGCAAAATATTTATCTAATTGTCCACTAACAATCTTATCTACCATATTGGCTGGCTTACCTTCTTTTATAGCTTTCTCTTTTAATTCTGCTTCAACCTGTTTTACAACCGATGCTGGAATTTGATCAACGCTAACATATTCTGGGTTAGTAGCAGCAATATGCATTGCTACATCTTTAACCATATTGGTAAAAAGCTCATTTCTAGCTACGAAATCGGTCTCACAATTAATTTCAACAATAACTCCAATTCGATTGTCGTGATTGTAAGATCCAATAACTCCAGCCGTGGCTTGTCGCTCCCCTCTTTTTTCGGCTTTGGTTAATCCCTTAGCCCGCATTTCTTTTAAAGCCTTATCAAAATCACCATTCGATGACTCCAGGGCTGCTTTGGCATCGGTTAAACCAACACCCGTTAAATCTTTAAGTCGTTTAACTTGCGAAATATCTACTGACATTATTTTATTAATTCCTTTACTTTATAAATTTTTTAGGCTGCCTGTTTAGTCCTCTTAGAAATACCATCTAAAACTGCCTCTTTGGCATAGTTAGTAATTAAGGAAATAGTTTTAATAGCATCGTCATTGGCAGGAATAGGATATGTTACTTTTGTCGGATCAGCATTACTATCAACAATCGCAACAGATGGAATATTGAGTCGATTAGCTTCTCTAATAGCGTTTGCTTCAGTAATGACATCAACTACAAATAGTGCACCAGGACGGCCATTAAGTTCCTTTATTCCGCCATAGACACGATTTAGCTCATCAATTTCTTCCTGATATCGCTGAACTTCCAATTTACTATATTTATTTGCTAGTTCACCCGATTCCATCCTAGCTTCTAGATCTTTTAAATGTTTAACCCTTCCTCCAATAGTTTGCCAGTTAGTAATCATACCGCCTAGCCATCGATCTGTTACATATGGTTGCTTAGTCTCTATCGCAGCTTGTTTAACAATATCTTGTGCTTGTCTTTTAGTACCGACAAATAAAATTTGTTTGTTAGCTTGAGCTGTCTGACTTAGGAATTGCATTGCTTTTTCTATACCCTGAGCTGTAAGACTTAAATCTATAATGTGTATACCGTTTCTTTTTGAGTGAATGTAGGGCGCCATTTTTGGTGACCAACGACTTGTTTTATGTCCAAAATGAGCTCCTGCCTCTAATAAATCCTTCATATTTACATCTGACATATAAACTAACCTTTCCTGGCATTTAATATTAATACCATATTGCATTTGGTCCTTTGTTACTTTAACTAGTTAGCTATTTTCGAGATAAAGTTATCCTAAACGAAAAAGAGGACCGCATCTACTAGTCTGATTAATTAATAATAGCTTTAATATAACAGAGGTAGCTAATTTTATCAAATTAAATGCACAATAACTCGCATGCTATAGGTACAATTAAATGCACTCACTTAAGTATTGCTTTTTTACTACAGTTTCTATGTTCCCTTACTCAATGAATAACCTAAAATACAAAAAGATTAAGATAAAAGGTTGCATTTTTAGGCCAAAGAATATATATTATGGTGCTGTATGAAAAGAGACTTGCACCCAGAAAATTATCGCTTAGTAGTATTCGAAGATTTAAATAATGGTTTTCGAATTCTAACCCGTTCTACTGCTTCAAGTAATGAAAAAACCAAGTGGGATGATGGCAATGAATATCCTTTAATTAAAGTTCATGTTAGCTCATCTTCTCACCCCTTTTACACTGGCGAAGAAAAAATATTGGACATTGAAGGTAGAGTCGATAAGTTTAAAGCTCGAGCTAAAGCAGCTCAAGAAGCTAAAGAAAAGCGAGTTAAAGCAGCTAAAAAACAGGCTACAAGAAAAGCTGTCAAGATTGAAAAGGCTGAAAAAGCCAGCCAAAAGACCGCTTAATTTTACTCAAGATTATATAAGATTAGTTTCTATTACGGTTATTTTAATATTACGGAGTAATATTATCTTATGGAGCAGAAAGAAAATGAACTAAGGGAAGAACTTCGCTCTATTGATCGTCAACTTGAAGATCAAACTATTTATAGCGATAGTTCATATCCTAGATTAGCCAAACGCAGAAGTGAACTAGCAAACATTGTAGAACTCTATAACGAACGAAATCGTTTATCTAAAGCACTAAAAGAAGCAAAGGAACTTAGCAATAATCCAGATAAAGACATTCAGCTCATGGCCAACGAAGAGATTATCGACTTAGAACCAAAGATACAATCCTTAAACGATCAAATCATAGTCTCAACTGTTCCTCAAGATCCTAATAATGAAAGAGATGTCATTATCGAGATCAGGGCGGCAGCAGGTGGAGATGAATCTAGCTTATTTTCTGCTGACTTGTTTAGAATGTATAGCAGATGGGCAGAACTGCATGGCTATAAAGTAGAGCTTATAAGTGAAAGCCCTAACGATGTTGGAGGATTTAAGGAAATAACATTTGCTGTGCATGGTCCAGATGCCTATATGAATCTTAAATACGAAGCTGGAGTACATCGAGTTCAAAGGGTACCAGTTACTGAAAGTCAGGGCCGAATCCATACTTCGACAAGTACTGTCGCCGTATTACCCGAAGCTGAAGAATCAGATATTGAAATAAGCCCTAACGACTTAAGAATCGACGTTTATAGAAGTGGTGGCCACGGAGGTCAAAGTGTCAACACTACCGATTCTGCAGTTAGAATTACTCACCTGCCAACAGGCTTAGTCGTTTCTAACCAAGATGAAAAATCTCAACTTAAAAACAAAGCCAAAGCTATGAGCGTTTTAAGGGCTCGATTATTACAACAAAAAATAGAAGCCGAACAACAACAATTGTCCGATGAACGTAAAAGGTTAATCGGCAGTGGCGATAGAAGTGAGAAAATAAGAACCTATAACTTCCCCCAAGATCGAATAACTGATCATCGCATAAATTATACTAGAAGCAATATTCCGGGAGCACTTAATGGCGATATTGATGATATCATTGAAGCCCTTGCCTCCTTTGAGCATGAATTGATTAATCAAGAAGCTTAAATAATGAATGTAGATCAGCTTCTTAGATGGGCTCAAGACCAGCTAGAAGATGCCAAAATTGCTACAGCTAGACTTGATGCGCTCGTTTTACTTGAAGACTGCAGCGGCATAAATAGAGCTAAATTACTTTACGATCCAAACATTCAACTAGATAATTTTATTATTACTAAATATAAAAATCTAATCAAATTAAGAGTTACCCATATTCCAATTGCATATATTAGAGGCAAAACTGAATTTTATGGCCGGAACTTCCTAATCAACAAACATGTTCTAGAGCCCCGTCCCGAATCAGAAACTTTAATTGACGAACTTAAAAATATCATAGATATAAATCAAGCAAATAAAATCAGCATCATTGATGTAGGCACAGGGTCAGGCGCATTGGGCATTACTGCCGACCTAGAACTACACCCAGCTCAAATATATGCTACTGACATCAATAAAAGTTGT
>DAHXNJ010000030.1 GCA_027365445.1 Candidatus Saccharimonadota bacterium
CTAAAGCGGGTCTATTGGAAAGAAAATATAGTTTGGTCACCTGGCTACTTCGTCAGCAGTGTTGGTCTTGATGAGGCTATGATAAAACACTACGTTGAATACCAAGGAAAACAGGATTTAGACCAGTTAGAGCTAAAGCTCCAACTGTAAGGAGCGTAGCGACGAAGTGCCACGGGTTTACCCGTGGGTATCTACAGTAATATTTAAGTTTATTATGAGATTATGTTTAACCTAAATAGACCTAGAATTATTATTATAGGTTTATACTGTCAATTAGAATTAAGTAATGTTTTATATACGTTTATCATAGAATGAAAGGATTTTTGTGTTTTTAAGTGCTTTAGTATCTAATCTTCAGGCCTCAAATAGTATCTTATCTAAAATTGGTCATACGTTTTTAAATGTTCATTCATTGCTTATATTGGCCGCCTGTCTACTTGTAGGAATAATTGCGTCAAATATTGTTGCTAGCTTTTTACAAAAGCTTAGTTTGTTATTTGGTAAACGGGCAGATAGGGCGACTGATTATGGCATAGTGACATTTATGCGCCGCATAGAGACATTTTTAGTGCTTTCTATGGCTATAGTGCGTCTAGCAGTTATTGTTCTGAGTTTGTATGTTTGGTGGGTATTAACTCATGTTGGACAGCAGCCTTCAGCGCTTATTGGGGCAAGTGCTTTAGCTTTAGTTATAGCTTATGGTTTATCTGGACCTTTGCTTAGGGATGTTGCTTTTGGAAGTGGAATGATGGCCGAACAATGGTTTGGCGTAGGAGATATTGTCACTATTCAACCAAATAATGTAAGTGGAGTGGTAGAAAGAATCACATTAAGATCTACTAGAATACGTGGTTTCAGTGGCGAAACAGTTTGGTATAGTAATCAGAATATAAATATGGTTAGCGTAGTTCGTAAAGGTACTTGGGCAATAGCTTTAGAGATCTTTGTTTCTGATGTGGATATTGCTCGTGATTTATTAGAGAAGACAAATAAATTATTGCCAAAAGGTCCGTCGCTCTTAATAAGCCCTTTGAAGATTACGACAGTTAATGATGAAGGTGATGGAGTTCACCACATAACAGCCATTGGTGAAACTGCTCCTGGACGTGATTATTTGCTTAGTACAAATGCTATTAATATTTTTACTAAGTTAGATTCTGAACAACCAAAACCAATTCTGTTAGCAACTATCATTGGTCGATTTGCCGATAAGAGTACGGAAGTACAGTTGGCTCGAGCGGTTAAAAATGCACGTAAAACAAAACGTCCTAGCGCTACGGCAACTATAACCGATAAGGTAACTGGTGCTGTTCTGCAGCGAAAAAACGATACGAAAAAAGACGAATAAAAGATAAGAAGTTATATAAAGCTAGAAACTTATCAACTAAGCTTCATAGATAATTTCTAAAATTTCTTTGATTTGAATTGGGTAACAGCTAATATAATGGCGGCCATTAGAGCTGCTAGTGCAGCAAAGCCATAGGCGTATGCTTCGTTAGCAACAAATAGAGCACCCATTATAAGGTTAGCTCCGAATTGGCCAATACCTCTTGATGCGCTTAGCCAACCCATGCCGCTGGAAATGTTTTGATTAGATCTTAAGGTGGAGGTAATTGCTGGTTCGTATGTTTCGACTGCGCCCATACCGATTCCCAATATTGCTACTGCAGGGTAAATGGCCCATAGGCCGCCATGCATAATGGAATTGATGGCTATGATTAAAGACGCTAATGCTGATGATAAATATCCCCATTGCCACAATGGTCTTAATCCTTGTAGATTTGCTAGACCAAGCAGCCAACCCGAGATGGAGGATACTCCCAAATAAATACCATAGGCTATTAAGCCGGCAACTGCATATTTACTAATAGTCGCTGCGCTTAAGACTGGAAAGCCTAAGTTATAGAAACTAAAACCATATAAACCGGTGGCTATTACTATGGCTAAGAAAAATTTATTATGGCTAAGAGCTTTAACTTTTGTTGGTTTATCGTTTGTTTTAGTAGATGTTTTTTCTTGCTGTTGGACGTTATATAGTTTGCTTTTGCCAACTGGTAGTAAAACAGCAGAAGATATGACTAGAGGTATTGCCGAAAATTGAATTAAACTACCTACTTTAACTTTTAAGACTAAAAAGATGATTGCTACGATAACCGATATTAGCCCACCCCCAATATCAAGCGCATGAAGAAAGCCAAAGGTTTTGATTCTATTTTCTGGCTTAGTAACTCTAACTAATAAGGCTCGCCTAGCCGGTGTTCTTAGATAGCGAAACCACCAGCCTAAAATAAAAGCTAATCCACTTAACCAAATTGAACTAAACGAACCACTTAATGCTAAAAATAAAATGCCTAGGTTGCCAATAATTAGTAGTTTCTTTTTATTAACGCGATCACCAAGACGACCTCCTAGGAAAGCAAATAACGATCCCACTCCAAACCCAATGCCAGCTATTAGACCATACAATAGAGGTGATTTATGAAGTTCTAGAACTACAAATAAGGGGTATAGAGCGGTTACTCCTTGATAGCCTAAATCGGCAAAAAAAGCTGATAAGGATAATAATAATCCGTCTCTACTTAGCCATGATTCTTCTTGATGAGTCATAATCATAGTTTATTGGTAAGTTTGCTTCCAGGCAAATACAAGATTTAAGTTGTATGTTTGTATCTTAATTTATGACTTTTCAGATATAATAAAATAATAACTTTTGGGAATTAATTAGAAAATGAGCAAAGAAGTATTGGCAATAGATATTGATGAAGTACTATTTCCGTTTTTAGATCATTTTATTGCGTATCATAATTCGGAATACGCTACTAAATACAGTAAAGAAGAGTTTAAATCATATGATTTTTCCACTGTTTTGGGGGGGAGTATTTTAGAAACGGTTCAACGGGTATATGAAATACAGTACAAAATGGAGCAAGACCTTATTGAGCCGATTAATCAATCAAAAGAGGCCATAGATAAACTAAGCAGTAAGTTTGATTTGTCGGTTATTACGGCTAGACATCCTCAGTTTGAGCCTACAACTAATTTATGGCTCAATAAGCATTATGGAGAAGTCATTAAGTCGACCAGTTACATAGGCAATGCGGCGGTCATGGAGAAGCCAAGAACAAAAGCAGAGGTATGTCAAGAAATTGGAGCAGTTTGCTTAATTGATGATTCCTTAAATCACGTATTTGAGTGTGCAAAAATAGGGATTAAAGCTATTATTTTCGGTGAATATCCGTGGAATCAGACTGATTATTTACCTGCTAATATTGTTCGATGTCCTGATTGGCCGTCCGTCTTAAGTGAACTTAGTGTCTAATATATCTGGTAAGTTAGTAGAGTTATACGATATACTGAGGTCTAGTATTTTTAAGTAATGGCGCTGTGGCGGAGTGGTTACGCAGAAGTCTGCAAAACTTTTTATGCCAGTTCGATTCTGGTCGGCGCCTCCAAATAATACTATGGATATTAATTAATATTTGCTATAAATATTATGTCCAATATAAAATAATTAAAATATGCGCGGGTGTCGTAATTGGTAGCCGAGACAGACTTAAAATCTGTTGCCTAACAAGGCGTGCGGGTTCGATTCCCGCCCCGCGCACCATTAGTCTTACTTTATCTTAGCTCTAAGATTAAAAACTATATAAATTAATTAGAGCGACTTCACCGCCAGATAATTAAACCAATTAATATAAATATTAAAATAATTACGATCAGTAACTCTAGTATCGTATATCCAGATTCGTCTGTTTCTATGTTTTCATAGTTCATTCCTTAAAAGCATAAGCGTAAGAGTTCTCTTACGTCAATAAGAAAAAAATTTTATGCCTTTTAGCATTAGGGTTTTGTTATAATGAACATCAAGTGAATATATGATGATGGGCATAAACTAAAATGAAACTTAAATATAGTATTTTTACAGCTAAGGCGATGCTATTAATGTTAGCTACAATTATGCTATGTCAGTTAATGCCTTGCTCTGTTGCTTTAGCCGACCCGACTATTTCTCAAGGATATAACATTACTCAAAAGCTTCCAGCCGGCTCGATGGTTAGTATTCAAAAAGGATCAAATAACAGTGTAGTAGCTTCTAATTTATCTAATTCAAATAGTTTAGTTGGGGTGGTTATAGATAATAATAATGCCCAAGTTTCGTTAACATCTGGTAGCAGTCAGGTACAAGTCGCAACTGGAGGAGTAAATCTGGTATTAGTTTCAAATATTAATGGCAATATCTATGCAGGGGATGAAATAGCCGCGTCGACTATTAATGGCGTTGGTATGCTAGCAACTCAAAATGCCGAAATAATTGGCACAGCTCAAGAAAATTTTCCTAATCAAACTGCCTCAAAACAAACAATTATTGCCCAAAATGGAACAAAACAAACTGTATCTATAGGAGATATTCCCGTACTAGTTAGTGTCGGTTATTACACTAAACAACCTAATAAAACACTTATTCCGACTGCAATACAAAACCTTGCCAATGCTATGGCTGGAAAGCAGGTAAAAAGTTTACCCATTTTAGTTAGTATGGGTATCTTTTTGATTACCTTAATTGTGGTTGTAAGTATAATATATTCATTAGTCCACGGCAGTATAATATCGGTTGGGCGTAATCCGATGGCTCAATCTGCAGTCTATCGGAATGTCTTGCAGCTATCGGCATTAGTTGTAGCGATAATTGGGGTGGCTATGTTTGCTATTTTATGATTTTAACGAAGTTGGGTTGATATGAGCATATTTTTACAAATCTTTTTATACGTTGACGTCTTTATTATTGGTGCAGTTTTTGCGGTTGCTATTAGGCATGGTTATGCTCATTTTCATCCAGCACCTAAAGCTAAACCAATAAAACCATTGGCTCAGACAAATCATATTCCTCAAGAAGTAAGAGAGAAAATGCTTGCTGAGTCACAACAAAAATTTCAGCATGTATTAGACCATTCGGCCGATCAACTTGACCATGAATTATCTGTTACTGCCCAGCGAATTAACACAACTGTAAGTAAGCTTGCATCAGAGATATTAACAAAGGAACTGAGTAGTTTTCAGGCAATGTTTAAGTCTTATCAAGAAAAGGCAATTAAAGAATTAGAAGATTCTAAAAATCAAACTGAATCTTATAAGCTTGAATTAAATGAAGAAATAAAAAAAGAGGTAGAAACCAAGAAAGCTCATTTAATTGATGAAATAAATAATCGTTTAGCAGACGCAGTTATGTCCTTTTTAACTGAAGCTATGCAATATGAGATCGACTTAGGAACTCAAAGTGAATATTTGTTATCTCAACTTGAGTTGCATAAAGAGGAGTTTATTAAGGCGGTAAAAGATGAAAGTTAAATTAAATGACCAAATAATTTCATCTGATGATTTACGCCAATTAATTGAAGAACTTAAGAATTATATAAAATGGTTTAATCATGAAGCGATAAGAAAAAGAGTTAGTAAAACTTCAAATATTACAAAACCTGAATTTTCCGATCAGCTTAATGATCTATTAAGTTCGTGGCATGATAAAAAAGAAATATCCTCTTCAACACTTGATGAGCTTATAGATGAATTGAGTAATTATCTAGAAAAGGCTCCAAAGATGAGCATAACCTTGGCTGCCTTGCCGACTACGAAGATAAAAATAGACTTAACTCAGTGGTGTCGCAAGACTTTATCGCCAGAAATGCTAATAGATTTTAAATATAATCGGACAATCTTAGGCGGTATGGTAATTAATTATAAAAGTCATATTTATGATTTGTCATATAGGCGTAAATTGCTTGCTTCTAGAGACAAGGTTATTGGAGCATTATCTAATGTTTGATAATCCTAAATTTCAAAAGCTTGTTGAGGCTGGTAATCTGACCGGTGAAGTAAGTTCAACTGATAGTTTTATTGTTGAAGTAAAAGGTCTTGAGGGTGTTAGATTGGGGTCGGCAGTATTGTTCGAGGATGGTCAAAGAGGATTAGTGAGGGAAGCTTATGGGGATAGAGTAGTTTTATTTAATATTGATTCTGAGAAAATTACACCTGGGACCTTAGCTGTTGTTGAGGATGATTTGTTGCAAATTCCAGTTGGAAAAGAGTTGGTTGGTCGAGTGGTCTCGCCTATGGGGCAGCCGGTTGATGGTAAGGGCCCGTTAAAGACAAATAAGAGATCAGGCATTTTTAATCCAGCGCCAGGAATAATGGACAGAAGTATGTTAAATGAACAATTGGCTAGCGGTGTACCGGCAGTCGATATGTTTTTCCCAATTGTACTTGGTCAGCGTATTGCTATCTTAGGTGATAGTAAATCTGGAAAAAGCACCTTCTTAAGTCAATTAAGTGCCAATCAAGCGGGAACAGATAGAATAGTTATTTATGCTATGGTTGGAAAAAGAAAAGTCGATGTCGAGACGCTGTTATCTAATCTAAATGAAACAAAAGCTATGGAGCACACGATTGTAGTTATTGCTGATATTTTTGACTCTTTAACGTTGTCTTATTTAGCACCATATGCTGCTTGTGCAATGGCCGAGAGTCTTTGGCTAGATGGGCATGACGTGGTTATTGTTTATGATGATTTATCATCACACGCCGAAGCTTATCGACAGCTGTCATTGATTCAGGAAGTTGATCCTGGTCGTGACTCATATCCTGGCGATATGTTTTATGCTCACTCATCGTTACTTGAGCGTGCTGGTAAGTTACTTGGCTCAGACAAAACACTTACAGCTCTTCCGGTTGTTGTAACTCCGAATGATGACATTACTGCTTATTTATCTACTTCTATTATGTCGATTACCGACGGCCAAATTATTTTTGATTTAAATGTTTTTCGTAAAGGGATTAGGCCAGCAGTTAATGCAGGACTGTCTGTTTCTAGAGTTGGCGGACAAGCTCAAACCGGCAGACAAAAACGATTATCGGGTAGTTTATTTCTAAAATTGGCAGCATACCATCGGGCTGAAGAATTTTCTCATTTTGGTTCTAACTTATCTAAAGACTCAGCAATTGATCTTAAGCTAGGTCAACAAATATATGAAGCTCTACAACAAGGTCCGGAAGAACTATATAGCTTAACCCAGCAGCAATTAATACTAGAAACAATTATATTAAATAACGCCCAAGTTGACCTAGACATAGAAGGCCTTAAACAGGCTGTTAAGGAAAATAAGAAGACAATAAGTGATGAAAAGGAATTCGATAAGCTTGAGGCTGATTTGTTAAAGAAGTTTTCCAAGTCAATAAAAGAACCGGTAGTTGATACACCGCAACAGGAGACTAACGATGCGACGAGCTAGTGCGATTCAAAAAGATAGTGATGAAATAGGTACAGTTGAAGATTTGACAGGTGTTTTTGAAAGCTTGGCATCAACGCAGGTAGCTAAAATTAAGAATAAAGTTGAATTATCTAAAGAGTTTTTTGATTTGTTGTGGGCTAAATATAGCGCTCTTAGAGTTGATCCAAAATCTAGAATTACGCATCGTGATCGGCAAGATAACGGTCGAAACGTATTTGTAGTCATATCTGCTGAAGCCGGTCTTTCTGGTGATATAGATCAAAGGCTTATTGAAATTGTTTTAAAGGACTATGATCCAAAAACAACCGATTTGGTCGTTTTGGGTAGTCATGGCGCGCAGCAGTTAATGCAACGAGGAATAAGTTATAAAAGATACTTTAGGGTGCCTCAGAGCGATAATTACGTGGACGTGAGTCCGGTGATTGATGCAATTAGTCCATATCGGGCAGCTACTATTTATTATGAAGAATATTTATCTTTAGGTGAACAGGGAATAAAAAAGATGGACCTTATCCAGACCATTAAAACCATGAGTGAATCGAGTGAGGAGAGTTTAGATGTTATTAGCGAAAATGAAACCATATTTGAGCCATCGCTAGAGGAAATTGCCGATAATATGGAGCAGGCTATGATGAGTTTAGCTTTTTCACAAGCAATACTAGAATCGAGTCTTGCTCAGGATGCTAGCCGATTTAATGCAATGGCTGTGGCTAAAAAACGAGCAATCGAACTTGTTAACTATTATAAGCTTGAATTCCATCGTTCACGACGATCTGAAAGTGATCGAAGAATGCGTGAAGTAATGATTAGCCTAAAGCGCAAGAGAAGGTCTAAAGAACATGTCTAAGCAAGTAATGAGCGAATCAAGCTATGTTGGTAAAATAAGTGCCCTTAAAGGTTTAATGGTAGAAATTATTATTCTTCATGCGATGCCAGAAGAAAGAGAGCTTTTGGTAGTTGAGGGTCTAGATGATGTTCATCTAGAAGTTAGTTATTTTACTTCTAATGGTGCTGTTTGTGTCAATATTAATAATAGTTTAGAACTTAGGTGTGGACAGAAAGTATATGCAACAAACGAGAAGATTACCATTCCTGTCGGCCCAGCAACAATGGGTAGAGTGTTTAATGCGCTAGGTCAGCCGCTAGACAAAGGTGAAGATATTAAAACTAATCGAAGAGTAATTAGCGAAGCTAGTGGAATTAAAAGCTATAAGGCCAAACAAAAACCAGAATTACTTGAAACCGGTTTAAAGGTTATCGATTTTCTTACTCCATTTGTTAAGGGTCGTAAGATCGGTATTATTGGTGGTGCGGGAGTAGGTAAGACCGTTCTTACAATGGAAATGATCCATAATGTTACTAAGGGTGATAAAAGTTTGTCTATCTATTGTGGTGTTGGAGAGCGAATTAGGGAAGGAAATGAACTTTATGTCACCCTTAAAGAAACTGATGTTTTAAAAAACACTGTTATGTTTTTTGGACAAATGGACTCGACGCCAGCAATACGATCAATGGTTGGTCCGGCAGCGGCAACAGCGGCTGAATATTTTAGAGATGAAGAAGGAAGAGATATTTTATTTTTTATTGATAATATATATCGTCATATCCAGGCTCTAACAGAGATCTCAACAAACTTTGGATTAATACCCTCTGAAGGTGGATATGCGCCCAACGTATTTACAGAATTAAGAAGGCTACAGGATAGATTAAGCTCTACGGAAAATGGATCGATAACATCGGTTCAGGCAGTATATATTCCGGCTGACGATTTAAGCGATCCTGCTGTGCAGGCTATTCAGCAACAACTGGACTCAGTATTGGTGCTTTCTCGTTCAATTGCCGAACAAGGCATTAGGCCAGCGGTAGATTTACTAAAGACCACATCTTCCTTGCTAACTCCCCAAATAGTCGGTCAGAGACACTATGATTTAGTAGCAGAGGTTCAAGCTATTATGCAAAAGTATGATTCGCTAAAAAATATTATTGCGATTGTAGGTGAAAACGAATTATCTCCGGCTGATCGAATTGATTATCAGCATGCCAAATTACTGATCGACTTTTTCAATCAAGATTTTTCGGTCGCTGAACATTTAACCGGCAAGCCAGGACAATATTTTACGCGGGATCAAACATTAGCTGGGATTGAAGAAATACTTGGCATTAAACAATCTGATAAAAAGTAAAAAATGATTAAAGACACTTTGCTAAAGGTAGTTGCTAGGGCTCCGTTCCAGCTATATTACGAAGGTAATGCTTTGGCCGTGACGGCTACTAATAAGGTTGGTAAATTCGATATTCTTCCAGGACATGCTGATTTTTTCTCGCTGTTAAATAGCGGTGAAGTAATTATTGAAACAGATAGCGAAGACATTACTATTCCTATTAGTAATGGCATAGTTTGTGTTAGGGATGATGAAGTATTGATGTTTCTAAATATATAAAGCCTGTGCAGCTATACGTCTAAAAAAAACAAAGGTTTT
>DAHXNJ010000004.1 GCA_027365445.1 Candidatus Saccharimonadota bacterium
AAAACTACCAAAGGTGCAAGAACATTAGAGGTATTAATGTCTGTTTGTGTAAGCCTATACAAGCGAGACAGAGATAACTTCTTTTTAAACTTTCATAACCTAACAGCCTAAGCTATTCCCCAATTAGTGAGCAGGCATTTAATTGATTGTTGATTTAATACTAGTATTATGTTAATATAATGTTATGTTATCGCGTGAGGGGCGTATTTCGCCAGTTTCACGGCGAGCGCTCTTGATATTGCCATTTTGGATAGGTTCGGTAATATGGGTTTGGTGGTGGTGGATATCTCAAGCCTATATGAGTAATCTTTGGATATATATTCCGCTCACTATAGCTCTTATTTATGAAACAACTATTATGCCTGGTTTCGTATTGTTTCTTGCTATTGGTGCCAGAATTCCCAAAAAACGTCGACCCATGAAAAATCAAAAAGTAGCTGTTATTACTTTGTGTGTTCCAGCTCAGGAATCTTTTTCGATTATTGAACAACAATTAAAAGCAATAACGGCAATAAGTTACGACCATGATAGTTGGATATTGGATGAGGGTAACAGTAAATTAATCAAAAAAATGGCTAAAAAATACGGAGTAAAATATTTTAGTCGTAAAGGCATAGCTAAATACAACCAAAAAACTTTTCCTTTTGAAGCACGAACTAAGGCTGGCAATGTTAATGCTTGGCTAGATTACGTTAAGCGCAGGAAATACGATTTTTTCGTACAGCTAGACATTGATCACAAGCCGTTACCGAATTATTTAGATAAGACTTTAGGGCATTTTAGAGATCCAGATGTAGCTTGGGTTCAGTCTCCTTCAGTTTATAGTAATTTAAGTTATTGGACGGCTCGTGGTTCAGCCGAGCAAGAAATGGGTTTTAATGGTCCTATACAGATGGGGTTTTATGGAATTAATCACCTTCCTCTTATAGTCGGTTCCCATGCTGCTTATAGGACTGAAGCGATCAAGCAAATCGGTGGATTTCAACCAACTCGTGCAGAAGATCAACTCAATACTCTTGTTTTAGCTAGCCAAGGATGGAAGGGTGTATTTATTCCAGAAATATTAGCTAGTGGTAATGGTCCAGAAACATTAAATGCGTATTTAACTCAGCAATATGCATGGGCTAGAAGTATTATTCATGTCATTAAAGGATATAGCTGGAAATATCTACGACAACTTTCACCTCTCCAAGCCCTACAATTTATTTTTTTACAATCTTGGTATCCAGTGTCTGTATTGACCTTTTTTATACTTTATTTTACCCCTATTTTAGCAATAATATTTAATCTGCATATTATTAATATTAGTAACCAACAATTACTAATTCGTATTTTGCCGTTTATTTTTATGACGGTAGTTGTACTATGGACGGTTAAATCGCTAATGCAACCTAGAAAGCTTAAATATTCCTGGCGAGGAGTATTATTGCATTTAGTTAGGTGGCCTATTATTTTCAATGGGATTGTCAGCGCCATAACTAATAGAAAAAAACCTTATCAAGTAACCCCAAAAGGTAAATATCTTAATAAGATACCAACAGCTAAACTGTATTATCCTTTTATACTACTTGGCTTTATAAGTGCTAGTACTGTTATATACATATCTTTTGTTAAAAAGCAGAGTAGTTTCCAGGGACAAGAAATCTTTGTGCTATATGATCTAATGTTTATGTTAGGTGTATGCCTAGTGGATATTAACCTGCGATTAAAGCATAATAAATTTACTTTAAAATTATTTTTACGTTATTGGTTAAAACCAATTAGCTTAGTCGTTATCTTTATGTTGGTATCTGGTTTTGCTCTAACTAGCTCTATCGTAATGCCCTTGCGGGTTAGCTTGGCGCTACAAAACGATAATGTCACAGATTATTATTCTTCAGCAGCTAGTTTAAGTACTAGACCTATAGATAGCTTAAACAACCAACAGCTTGACGCACAAATAGCTTTGCCTAGCTATAAAATAAACAAGACTAAACCCGTGCCAAGTATTGGAATATATTCACCATACGTCAAGGTTTACAACAAAGGACCGTATATAAACAGTATATTTATGGACTGGAGTCAAAATTGGATGCTAGAAAGAGGCTTAGTTGAGTCTAATCGTACTGGGGCAACATCATTGGTGACTATAGAACCTAAGAGTAAGAAAAGTGGTTCACAGCTATTAAGAGATATTGCTTTAGGACAATATGATCAGCGCCTATTAACTATTTTCAATACAATCAAGTTAGATCCGAATACCGTTTATGTTCGTTTTGCACAGGAAATGGATTTACCTAATAGTTTTAAGTGGGGGAATCAAAATCCTAATTTGTATATTGCAGCATATCAGCATGTAGTTAACTTAGCGCGTGGAGATGGCCTAAAAAATATTAATTGGGTTTGGTCACCTGCTGGTTTGCCGTCTGCACGACTTTATTATCCAGGAAATAGTTATGTCGACACGATTGGCACGACTATGATATATGATCGCTACTGGTCTGGTAGTTATCAGCCGAGTTTTTATCAGTTACAACAAGATAGAGCTTGGTTGTTGTCTTACGGCAAACCAGTCTGGATAGTCGAGTTTGGAGTTGGAAGATCTAACCCAGCTTTTCAAGCTCAACTAGTAAAAAGTGCTCTAGCCCAATATAAAGCTGATGGATATAGGGTGATAGTTTATTTAAATATTCCTGAACCTAATATCAGCGGGCCAAACTATACTTTACCAAACGTATCTATGCTAGGTAATTTATTTAGCTATAAAATAACTCAACATAAACTCAATCCGTCTATTATTAAACGAAGTATTGTTAAGCGCAGTACTACACCTCCTAAAAACTTAAGTATTAATGTTAAACTACCAAGCTTATTTAGAAATCTTAAGCCCACTTATATTTTACCCGTCAAAAATAGAAATAATAAGATAGACACAAAAAATCAGCAAATAAAAAATCCACAAGTCAAAAGAAATTTAAATTCAGTAACTAACATTAATCAAAAAAAAGTTTTATGGTTTATTAAATAATAATAACTTTACTCTTGTGCGCCTAACCTAAATTAATAAGTATTGTATAATTGGATTAGAGGAGAAACAAATGCAAAATGATATATTAACAGTTACAACTAATGATGTGCCAGGCTATGAAGTAGTAGAGGTGTATGGTGAGGTATTTGGAGTAATGACAAGAAATCGAAATGCATTGAGTAGTTTTGGAGCGGGATTAAAGTCAATCGTTGGCGGCGAAATTGGTGCTTATACTAAGTTATTAAGTGATAGTAGAATTGAGGCAACTGAACGTATGAAAAAAGCTGCCGCCGATAAAGGTGCCAATGCTGTCTTAGCGATGCGTTTTGATACTGGAGAAATAGGTCAAAACATGAACGAAGTGGCTGCTTATGGTACGGCCGTTAGACTACAGTCTGTAAAACATTAAGATGAAAAAACAAACTGAAAACGCTAATTTTCAAACACATATCGCTGAACCAAAATGGCAACAGGTTATAAGTGTTGTGGTAGTAGTTATTCTTGTATTGCTGGGGATATATTTTGGCTTACTTAGAAAATAAACGATTTAGATATTAGTAAGTTCTTCTAGTTCAAAAAGGCATTATGTGTATGTTAGGAACATAGGAGTATATTTAGACGATAATAATACCATCTATATCTGTTTTGAGTTTTGTGTTTATGGGAAGCTTTTTTAGGTCAGAAATATCATTTAAATGCTCAGTAACAAATTTATCTGCTCTTATTTCGTCCGGTCTATTTAGATAAATCTCATAGTTATCTAGTGCTTTATTTGATTTACGATAAAAAAGACTACCTATGCCAAAACTTGTTCCGGCAATCAAACTACATCCAATAAAAGCTGTTATGTTAATAGTTTGGTTGCGAATAGGAGCAAAAAGATCATCTGCTAAGTAGCCTAGATATATCAGACTAGTAAGACCCATTAATGTAGTGCAGGTTTTTTCATATTTGTGTTTAATTTTAGAGTAATAATTGTTTATTTCATTTCTTTTTTGATCTTCAGGGAGAAGTACATCATCTCTTGCGTGACTAGTTTCGTGTAATAGAATTTCGCTTGCTTTTAGACTTACGATTTCTTCTACGATTTTTTTAATGTGGGCGTGAACAAGCTGACTTTGACCTTCTTCAATATGTATAATCTTTTCTTCGTCACTTTTAGACGTGGGTAATACTGAGTGACAGATGGCTCCGATATTAATAGTCATTACGTTGTTACTATATTCGCCTTTAGTTATCAATCCAGATAATTTATGTTGGTCATCGATTCCATTATTATCACTTAAGTGAATGGACTGATTAGCTATATCTTCTTCCTTAACTCCAGCGTCTCTAAGAACTTGGGTAATTAAACTGGCATTAACTTCTATGTCTTGTAGGTATCTACCAAGCCCTATATCGCAATAGATTGAAGGAGAAACCTCTTTTATCTCTGTCATTAAGAAATTATTTTAACATATTTATTATTGTTAATAATTAGACATATTTTAGAATTGTATACTTAAGACGTTATCGACAATGTCTTTGTCACGTCTATTTGAGATTGTGAGTTATCTACGACTGAGAGTATGGCATTGCATTCCTTGTCCGAAAGTGGGTGAACTGAGTCTTTTAAGTTATGCGAAGCCACTATGATTGTTTGTTCAATTTGATCTAGATTTGTTGCTGTAATGCCCATTTGAGTAATAATTCCTTTATTGATAGCGGCTGGTGGAGTTCTAGGGTTAGCCAGTATGACGTACTCATTTATCGTGCTTTTATCGAAATCATAAAAAGGGACATATGGAGATCCGTCTCTATATAAACGGACGTTAAGGGCGCAACTGTATCGAAGTCTGTGATCATAGACTTGAGCTGTATTAAGTGATACTAGTTTTATAGCATCTGAGCCTAATATGCTGCATCGAGCTGAGGTTTTGCTATTTGTTGGCTGAGAATGGTCGTAGATTATATGGGCATTTCTTATATCCTGATCAAGGGGTAGTTCATTTAATTCTGTAGTTTGTGAGAGCTCTTGAAGTAGTTTAATAGTAGTCTTTCCTAGTTTTGTTGCAAAATGCATACGTTCTGGATTCTTTGGTGATAATTCTCTGTGCTTGGACATATGAAATATTATATATGTTTAATCTATCAGTTAAAGTATATTAAAAGGTTACATTATCTAAGCATAATTTGTGAGTTTAATCCCTAACGTGCATCGTCTAAACTAGCGTATTTATTAAGGAGATTAGCTATTTTAAGAGCGGCCCGTTTACGGCGCGGTAACTGGCGAATTCTTTCTGCTTTTCCTGCTTGTTTGTCTTGGTACATTAAAATATCGGCTGACTTTAGTAGATCAGTACTACTTTCATCAACTTGGTGCGCTCGACCGCCCATCGAGGCTCTAATATTGCTCTGAGCCAGATTTTGGCGAATCCTAGTCTTTATTATTTCAAGATCTTCAGTAGTATTAAGGCCTGGCATTATAGCTACGAATTCATCACCTCCTAAGCGTGTAACTGCACTTAAATGGTCATTGCTTCGTATGGATCTGGCTATAATTGATCCGGTCGTTTGAATTAATTCGTCACCAGCATCATGACCATTGGTGTCATTTTCTTTTTTAAGGCCATCTACATCTAAAAACAATAATGAAAAATTACCTGGTTGCTGGTTAGTGAGTCGATCGAGTTCTTCCGTTAACCAGGCCCTGTTTGGCAGTCCAGTCAGAGCATCAATCTGGTCAGGTTTAGGAGGTGCTTCAAAAAGTGGTTGTGTTGAATGACGTCTCTCGGTCATAATAAATACATTATAGAATATAAATGATAGAAAAGCAATATTTGGACCGAAGACTCCATCCCGAAGTGCAACTTTAAGAATATATAAATCTAGCTGCCTAACTACTAAAGTAGGACACCTAAGGTTCACCTGGCCTAAACTAATAAGTGATCAAACAAATTACTTTAAAAGGAGG
>DAHXNJ010000017.1 GCA_027365445.1 Candidatus Saccharimonadota bacterium
TACTTTTAGCTATAATGATAGTGGATGTACCTCAACTTTTACCACTAATTCTTACACAAATAATTCCACTAGTAATCAACTTTTAGGCGGTCAGGCTGCACCAACTAACAACCCAGCTGCCAACAACATAGCAATTACATCTGGTCAACTAACTGTTTCAACGCCAACCAAAACAACAACCTCCACAAATACTAGAGGAGGTGCCAGTACTGGTCCACTAAGACAAGTATACAATCAGCCCTTTGGCTCGGGTTGGCCAAGTTATATAACAAAAGCCGAAATTGCCAAGTCATCACCTTGTAGTGTTACTAAGGTAAGTCAAACGCTTCAAATTCAAGATCCAACAATAAATAGCAAACTAGCAACAGCTCTCAACAACCCAAATGCTTCTACTTCTACTTCATCTTCTAGTTCAAGCTCTTCTCAAGGATTAAGTTGTGGTCTTGGTTTCAACCCTTTAAATTGGGCATTTTGCGGTCTAATTAAATTAGGTCTATCGGTTGTTTCAGCGATTAATAATATCATATACTCTGAACTAAATATTGGTACTTGTAGTAGTGGCGGATTAGCTTCATCTGCTCCTAATCAAATATTTGGGTCGTGCTCTATTAATAACAAGCAAAATAATACGGTTTCTACTGATTATCATGCGGCCTGGAATAGCTTTAGAGACATAGCCTTAGCCTTACTAGTTATAATGACTCTAGTTATATTAATAGCTCAAGGGATAAAAGGTTAATTATGTTAGACGCTTATACATTAAGAAAAACGATCCCAAGATTAATTATCGTAGCTATTGCTATAACATTATCTTGGCCATTATTAGAATTTTTAGTTCAATTATCTAACTTTTTAGGCGATAGTTTAAGCGGCCTCTTGCTAGCTCCTTTTTCTAACCTTACCGGCAGTTTAAGTGACAATGGCTTAACCTCAATAGCTGTACTTGGTGGAGCGGTAGCTGGTGCATCAGCGATCACAGGTCTAGGTGCTCTTGGCAGTTTAAGCTTTATTTTTGGTGCCCTAATTAGTCTTTTAGTAGCTTTTTTTACCTTAGTTATTCGTCAAATTTTATTAATTCTTCTGGTTATAATTTCACCTTTAGCTATTCTATCTTATCTTCTACCAAACACTGAAAAATTTTTCAAAATGTGGCGAAAAACTCTAACTTCAGTTTTAGTTGTTTTTCCTATAATAACTTTATTCATAACTACGGGACAAATTTTTTCAAAAATAGCTTTATCCAACCCAACAGCTATCAATCAAATCGTTGCCGTTGTTGCGTATTTTATTCCTTATTTATTATTGCCTTTAGCCTTTAGGCTGGCTGGTGATTTGATGGGCGCTCTCCACGGTGGAGTACTAGGCAAATCAAAAGGTCTAAACAATTATGCGAAAAACTTTCGACAAAATCAAACAAAGAAAAACAAAGAAAAACAATATGCTGGCGAAAGATTTAATGGTCTTTTCGGTCGAACCAAAGCTGGTCAAAAAACAAATGATGTTTTGGCAGGTTTAACGACTGGGTCAAAAGGACATTTTGGAATGGGTAGACGTGGTAGAGCGGCACGAGAAGAACGCTATGCTACAGTTGCTAGAGAAAAAATTGAAAAAAGTCCAGACCTAAAAACATTTTTTACCCAAGATGATATGGGCACACTACTACTAGCGGCTAGCGGAGGAGACATAGATGGCTTCAATCAAGCAGCCAATACGCTTGGATTAACCGATTTAGAAAAGGATGAAGCCTATCAATCAATTGCGGCTGGTCCTGGATTAAATAAACGCTCAGCTCAAATGGCTCTTGCTCATGGTCTAGCCATGAATGGAGGTAGAGCCATTTCAACACTAACAAGTAGCGGCCGGGCAAGCAACGCAACGGCCGGGCAAGTCCTACGAAATTCTGCTGAACGCCTTGGTGTAAACGCAGATAGAGTATGGGGGACAGCTCAATATTCAGGCAGACAAACAGGAGCAAGCACCTTATTTTCAGCCGGCGGTGAAGGTTTAGAACATTCAAAAAATGTTATGAATGAATTTAGTAAATTAAGAATTGATCAATATAGTGGGATGAAAACACCTGAAATTCAACACTCGTTCGATTCACTAAACAATATTTTAGAGGAAAGTACCGACGCAGACGAAAGACATAAAGCAGCAATTCTTTATAGACAATTAGTAACTAATCTTGGTGGCTCTGGAGATGGTAAAGCCATCGTTACGCAAGAGTTACGCAAGAGAAATGTTTCACCTTATTCAAGTCCTGCTTATTCCGGACTCGTGGATCCATCTGGCAGACCAATACGCACCGGAAATACCCTAGAAGATTCGTTAGTAAAACAAGTCGGCAAACCTGACTTAGATAGAGAAAAATTAATTTCCGACTCAAACTCTGGGCTAGCATATAATTCGGATAGGTGGCCTTAATTTGAATCAATTTAATTTATAGTTGGTATAATAATTATTATGGCATCATATAAAGTAATTCAAGACATCGAAGCAGAAGATCACATTTTAGGTCCTTTTTCTTTTCGTCAATTTGCTTATTTATTAATTGCTATAACTTTCGCTTACTTTTCGTTTTTAAGCTTAACAAAGGGTGCTTCT
>DAHXNJ010000043.1 GCA_027365445.1 Candidatus Saccharimonadota bacterium
ATGAATTATGAGAGCTATATTATCATCTTCTTTTCTTCTTTTATGTTAACCCAAATTTAAAATATTCTTTTCTTCTTTTATTGACAAGCTAGACTGTCTAGCTTATAATGAAGTTATGACATGGCAACTGCAAGATGCAAAAAATAAACTTAGCGAAGTAGTAGACACTAGTATTACTAATGGGCCCCAAATTATAAGTAGGCGTGGTCGTAACACGGCCGTCTTAATTAGTTACGCCGAATATCAAAAACTTACTACACCTAGTAAGGATTTAAAGGCCTTACTCTATAACAGCGGATTTCACGAGCTAGACTTAACTAGAGATAAGTCTCTAACTGGACGTGCCAGTGAACAGTTAATTTAATCGCTATGCCCTACTTGTTAGATACAAATGCACTTAGTGAAGTCGATAAACCACAACCAAATCAAGGCTTCATGGACTGGTTTAATCAGGCTGAGGTTTCTGAACTTTACGTTTCGTGCATAACTATTGGTGAGTTATACAAAGGCATAGAACTACTTACAGATAGTGCTAAACGTAATAAACTAAAACAACATACCGCTGAAATAACGAAGGCCTTCAGTAACAGAGTACTTATTATAAATTTGGACACTACGATAATCTGGTCAAGGATAATGGCGGCTAGCATTAAGAAAGGCCAGACAGCCCCGAGTATAGATGCCCTAATAGCTTCTCAATCCATACAAAACAATCTTATTCTAGTTACCCGTAACACTAAGGACTTTAAGCAATTTGATGAGCTAGAAATATATTGCCCTTGGTCCTAAATAAGCATAAGAACTATGGTCGGGGTGACAGGGATTGAACCTGCGACCTCACGGCCCCCAGCCGTACGCGCTACCGCTGCGCTACACCCCGTATTTTCTTGTACGTAAAAGCCGGGCCGCCAAGTTGATTAACCTGAGATTTCCCAGGTGGGTGTCCGCATTATATAACCACGGTTACATAATTAAAGACTCCCTAATGATTAGTATTCAGATAATCATTACCTGGCATAGATCTTAGAATCTAAGATCTCTAGCCCGACCTTAAACAATTATAACTTATCTGAAGCTAGTTTATATACGAATTAGAAAGTTAAAAATATTTGATTCAATACCAACTATAACAGGAGATATAAATTGAAATAGAAACAGAATAATAAATAAAACAAACAGAAAGCCCATTGACTCAATTCGCTCCATTATTTCTTGGATTTTTCTAGGAGCAAAAGCATATAGTACCCTTGAACCGTCTAATGGAGGAAAAGGTATTAAATTAAACACCATTAGCAAGACATTTATCTCTATAAACGTTATTAAAAACTGAATCATAATAGGACTTGCGGATACAAATACATGAGCAAGGATAGCCCCTAATAAAGCTAGTACGAAATTAGTTAACGGTCCGGCAAGACCAACTAATGCAGCACCATATTCACCAAAACGAACCCTCTCAGGATTAAAGGGTACAGGTTTTGCAGCCAATATTGGCGGTAAACCAAGCAATATCATAACTACAGGCAATATTAATGTAGTCATTACATCAATATGCTTTAAAGGATTAAGCGTTAATCTTCCCATTTCGGATGCCGTATCATCACCTAAAAATTTAGCCATAACACCATGCATAACTTCGTGTATGACCATGCTTATCAATAAAGCAATTATAAAAAAAACAATACTTATAGGACTAGTATTTGCAAACATCGTTACTATTATAACGCACAAGTTGACTATTTATCCTTATATAAGGTAAAATCTAAGACTGAATCAAAGGAATTATTATGCAAAAATGCGAATTAACTGGCAAGGGAAAGCAATACGGGAATAATGTAAGTTTTTCTCAAAGACACACTAAGAAAGTCTGGAGCCCAAATTTACAAAAGAAAACTATAGTTGTAGATGGCAAAAAAATATCTATGAAATTAAGCACTCAGGCTATTAGGACTCTAAAAAAGAAAAACCTGCTAGAAAGCTAGACTGTCTCTAATACAACCATTTGTGTAACATCACTCAAATCTAATGGTTTTATCTTTAATTTAGCGACAGTCTCTCTAGGCTCCATGCCCATCTCTTTTAAAGCTTCAGCTAAAGTAGTCTGCGGTACTTCAAAATTTAAACTCTTATCATCGTAATGAGTCGGCACAACCAACTTCGGCTCTATCTCTTTAACTACCTTTAAAGCGCCCTGAGGATCAAGCGTATAACCATTACCCCCAACAGGAACAACCAATACATCGCACATTCCAATAGCCTCAATAAGATCTTCGCTAATCTCTGGATAGATATGCCCTATTACAACTAAGTTAATTTCAGCTGCTGATATTCGATATATAACCGCATTCTCTTTACCCTTTTCGTCCATATGTGAACGAGCCTGTATACCTTTAATAGATATGTCATCCACTTCATAATCACCTGGGCAATCAATTAAAATTTTTACTTCTTTTTCTATTTTTTGGTCATGCTGAGTAGTAAAAAGAGCTACATCTCCAGTCTTTAAGATAGTCTTTTTACCTAGGCTTTGTAAATTATCATCTACAACCATTCTAGTATTTTTATAATTTATTACTAAACAATTAGCTCCGTAAAATTGTAGGTCCATATATCTTCCTTTCCTATTTTTTTGCAGTCATAAGATTTTTATTATCTATCAAAATCTGTTTCTTTGCATTTATTATCTGTGCGATAAACTTATCTCTAATTTGCATACGATATTTAAAATCCTCCAATTTCATTACAGCATACCTTAGGTCTTTTCCTTCATCATTCTCTAAACCGGCAATATACTTATCAACAGCATTATTGTTGACACTGCCTATAATAAATACATCTACTGGAGCATTTAAATCTCTAGTAAGAATACCCATAAAAGCTACCAAATCAACATGACCTAAGGCCTTAAACTCTTCATCATCAAAAAGTTCATCATCTTCCTGCTCTTTATCTATTTTTATATTTTTCTTGGTACCAAATATAGTAAGTAAAGGTTCATAGTATTCATATTTTTGATTCACTTCATAGTAAAGTTTATTATTTGTGTTATCAGAAGTTATAATACCTACGCTTAACAAATTAGAAAGTTCTCGCCTAACTGAGTTTATTTGTTCATCAATCTTCCTAGTTATTTCTCTAACATAAAAAGCTCTGTTGGGGTTACCATAAAAAAGCTTTAACAGCTTTACCCTTGTCTTGGATCCAAAGAGTTGTTCGATCATAGCTCTTATTGTAACAGCACTTTTCTATAAGCAAATGTTTTTATTCAAATATGCTGTAATTAAGTCTTCAACATAAGCATTATTAACAGGGGTATCTATCCATTGAATACTTTTGTTTCTTTTGAACCAAGTTAACTGTCTTTTGGCCAACTGCCTTGTATCTTTTATTATTCGATCAATGGTTTGGTCATAAGATTGAGAACCTTCAAAATAAAGCCTCCATTCACTATATCCGATTCCTTTTAAAGTCTCACTTTCCCATCCATAGTTTTTGTATAGTTTTTCTACTTCTTTTTCCAGACCTTGGTCTAGCATGTGATTAACTCTAAGTTTTATATTTTTATCTAACTGTTCTTTGTTTATTCTAATTCCAATAATAAGGATATTGGCCATTATTTCTTTTTTAGTAGCAATCAAACCATTAGTTTCTATTAATCGAATAACTCTACGCTTATTCTGTTTATCAATACTTTCTAATAATAAGCCTTTCTTATTTGCTATCTTGTGGAGTTCGTTTAGCTTCAATCCATTTAACCATTCTCTAGTTTTACTACTTGCTGCCGGTAAAAAACTATAATCATATATAACGGAGTCAATATAGAGTCCAGTACCACCTACTAAAATTGGTAATTTTCCCTTCTGATATATCGATTTAATTACATCTTTAGCAATTTTCTTATATTCTGCAGCAGAAAAGCTTTTGTTAGGTTCGACAATGTCCAATATATGATGGGGAATTCTAGTACGGTCTTCTTTTGTTGGCTTAGAGGTACCTATATCCGCATATTTACGTACCGTCCAAGAATCGGCATTGACTATTTCACCATTAAAATTTTCTGCTATCTTTAGTGCTAGGTCGGACTTACCTGTAGCAGTCGCGCCAACTATAACAACTAATTTTCCGCTCATCACCCTTCTGGCCACCAAATCATTTTATTCATATCCTTTACCTTATAGTTTACTATTTCTATACCTTCTTCTTCTAATGCTTTTTGATGAGCAAGTCGACCACCGGGATATCCACTAGCTAAACCGCCCTTCTTATTAACAACTCTATGCCATGGAATATTATCATCCCCAAAATGAGCTATACCACCTACTATACGAGCGGCACGAGGGCTACCAGCTAATGCTGCAATCTGACCGTAGGTCATTAATCTTCCTTTAGGTATATTTCTAACTATACTTATTACCTCTATGCGAAATAAAGATGCGACCATATTCTACAGTGAAGAGCGAGTAACTCTTGATTTAGCTTCATTGGCTACGGTTTTCAAAAACTCATTTATCGCTAATGGATCTTTCCTTTCCTGGGCTACTAGATCTAGTCGAATACGTGGAATGATTACTTTTTGATCTATCTCTTTAGGACCAATCACTACAACATAGGGAACTTTCATTAGTTCTGCTCGACGTATTTTTTTACCAACCGACTCATTGTCATTATCTATATTAATCCTCAAGTTTAACTTGTTAGCCTCTAACTTAAAATTATTAGCAAATTCCACAGTATCGCTAGATTGGTTTAGGGTTATTACTCTTATTTGTTCAGGAGCTAACCAAACAGGAAACTTACCGGCAGTATGTTCGATATATACACTTAAAAAGCGTTCAATTGATCCTAGGATAGCCTTATGAATCATCACCGGAATTTTGGCACTGCCATCGCTATCAATATAATTCAACCCAAATCTTTGTGGCTGAACATAATCTAGCTGGACAGTTGCACACTGCCACTTTCTTCCTAGTGAGTCTTTAACATGAATGTCTATCTTGGGGCCGTAAAATGCCGCTTCACCTCTAATAATTTTATAATCAAGTTCGGCTGTTTTAGCCACATGCTCAATCATCGTTTCAGCTTCATTCCATAGCTTTTTATCACCAAAATACCTATCACTATCATCCCTAAATGAAAGATCAATACTTAAAGGCATATCTAGAACTAAATACATTTGCTTAACCATATCTAGAATAGAGATAAACTCAGCCTCAATTTGATCTGGCGTTACAAAAGCATGTGAATCATCCTGTGTTAATGATCTAACTCTGGATAGACCATGAAGTTCACCACTTTTTTCATCTCTATACATAGTGGTTGTCTCCATATACCGTTGAGGCATATCTCTAAAGCTACGAGGGCGGGAAGCGAAAATCTGCGCTACATGAGGACAGTTCATCGGCTTAAGCATAAACAAATCCTCAGATTCCACACTACTAACATCAAATCTTTCTGGATATTTGTCATAGTGCCCAGATTTCTTATAAAGATCCACCCTAGAAATATGAGGAGCCCACACCGTTTCATAGCCACCAGCTCTTTGCAATTCTTCACTAAAAGCTATCAGTTGTTGGCGCAATACCGTTCCTCTTGGTGTAAAAATAGGCAATCCAGGTCCTACCAAATCTGAAATAACATAAAGGTCAAGTTCTTGGCCTAGCTTACGATGATCTCTCTGCTTCGCTTCATTTAAATTTCTTAGGTACTCATCAATTTCTTTAGGAGTACTAAAGCCTAATCCATATACTCTCTGCAATTGATCTTTTTTTTCATCACCCCTCCAATATGCACCACTAATTCTAATTAACTTAAAGGCACCTACACTAGCAGTAGATTTTACGTGCGGGCCCCGACAAAGATCAACAAAAGTTCCACACTTATAAAAAGATACATTTTCAACTGCAGAAACTTTATCAACTACAGTACCCATCTCTTCCTTAGACAATTCACTAGCTAGCGTTGTTCCTGAGCGCTTAAGGTCATTTAATAATTCTTCTTTGAAAGGCTGATTAGTCTTTTTAGCCCAATCAATTGCTTGATCTATAGGCATATCATATTGCTCGAAAGGATAATTAGCGGCTATTATCTCATTCATTTTAGCTTCAACTCTTCCAAAATCTTCGTCAGAAAGAGAATAACCGTTAATTCGTAAATCATAGTAAAAACCATCATCGGTAGTAGGACCTATCCCAAATTGAACATCAGGCCACAGCATCTGTACTGCCGCCGCAAGAATATGAGCCAAGCTGTGCCTCATCGGAATCAAGTTATCTTTATTATCCATATCTGTTACTTTATCAAACCTTGTCATTAATACAAAAAACGGTTGAATGATCTCGCAACTTCATTCAACCGTTTCACCCATTAGTTTGAGCGGGAAAACATTCTCGTCAAAACTTCACCTGTGATGACTATCATAGCAAGGTTGGTACTATATGGCTAGCCTATTTTGCTGTATTATATACATTTAAACATGTGGATAAGGCATTCAGCAATATACCATATATGAACTTAGGCTTTTAAAATAAAAAACTCCTATAAATAAGGAGTCTGGTGGGCGGTATAGGATTCGAACCTATCACCTTCGCAACGTCAATGCGACGCTCTAGCCAAATGAGCTAACCGCCCTCTATTAATCAATTTATTAAATATTTATTAAAGGTAACTATACCTTTCTATATCTGTAAAAGCAAGAATAGTAATATCACTTTATTGACATCCCACCCCTAATAAGTTAACATATTCAAGTTAAACGGGAAACCAACGAGTTTTGAGTACCGCTAATATAAGTGTGCTAGGATCCTTTAAATTGTTTTACGAAGATTTAGGATCTAAGCCATTAAATCGAATACGACGACCAAGAAAATAGTAATATTTTTTATTCGTCAACATAAAAGACCCATAAAAAGATATTATGGGTCTTTTTCTATCCCCTATTTTAAACAACTTATACACTAGCATTTTATATAGCGATATGACAATATATTGTCATGGTTTGCGCTTATTGTTTTAATCCTACTTCCGTAATAAACTCTAGACTTAATAAAAAGTCTAATCAAATATGGAGACGACGACGTTGCCTAACCTGTAATGCCGTATTCACTACTTCTGAAGAGATAAACTTATCTCAAACATGGATGGTTAGGAAAAATAAAACAGACATACCATTTAATAGAGATAAACTTTTCTTAAGCATCTATGAAAGCATGAAACACCGAAAAGAACCCATAGACGACGCACATCAAATAACCCACACGATAATCACTAAATTAAAATCGACGAACAATGGTCTTATAAATTCACAAACTATAGCTACGTTGACAGCTGTTACTTTAAATCGCTTCGATAAAACAGCCTATGTTTATTACCATGCGTTTCATGACTAATTCAATTTATCAGTTAGTTTTCTCTGGATCAGCTTCAGAGCTTATAATGTCCCCACCGCTATCGACAACTGCTTTCTCAGTTACATCAAATTTACTTAGGTATCTCTTAAACATTAGTCGTGTTTGTGAATTAAAAGCAGCAAGTGATCCAAATGCTACACCAGTAAAAGGTGCTAATAGCCACTGTACAACCATCAATATAGATCTATGCTTCCTGTATCTTGCAGGTCTCGGAGGAAGTGTTACCAAGCATACATACACTGAAGCAAGTAAGCCTATGAGACCTATTTTCTGTACTCGACTAACTATTAATGGCAACTCATTAGCTGCAAAGCTTTGAGGATGAATAAGCGGAGGTATAAACGCAGCTCCAAACACTAATATTGTACCTGTTGCCCATGTAACATGACCTTCTAGTAAATTTAAAAACTTTGGTAAAAGGTTAGATTTTGGAATTGCATTTTTACTAAAAAAACCTTTGTCGGCTACATATGCTACATCTGAAGCTCCATAAGTCCAGCGCCTTAATTGTATAAACTGTGCTTTCATCGTTTTTATATAGCCATCTGCCAAAACGGCATCTTGATAAACGGGAATACTTAAAGGATAAACCCTATAATCTCCATTAAAATGAAAATAGCTACGCCAAAAATGATGACCATCTTCAACTACCGTTCTCACACTCCAAAAATCCATGTCAATTAAAGCCTGCATTGATTGAGCATGTGCCGAAAAGTTTCTTGATCGATGTGGCCTAGTAATTCCAACTATATAAAAGAGCGTATTACCCGTAGCAATAACTCTCATCATCGTAGGAACATCCCAAATATTATTAGTAAACATAGGCAGCGGTTGATAAGATGCCCTTAAAGGATCAGGAACAATACAAAATAAGTAATTTACTGCTAAGAAATATCTCTTGTCTGGACGGTTATCGGCATCTAGCGTAGTAACTATAACTTTTTTCGGATCAATTGCTTTATCTTCTAGATATTTTTTTAACTCCCTTCCGGCACATGTTATATTAGCTCCCTTACCTATTATCTCTCCTGGTTGATTGGCAGGGTGCTTAACGGCTATAGCATCAAAAAAGAATTCCTTATAATCAGCGATTATTTGTAGGACTTTTTTCTCTGCCTCTTCCCCTGCCCTACCTTCATAAGCAATTACCAGAATGAGCTTTTTATTATCCTGTTCACCATCAATAATTGATTTTATGGTTGGCTCTAACACCTCCCTGCTCTCATTAACAGTAGCAACTATCACCGCATGTATAAGCTCTGAGGGTCTATAGTTATTTGATGAAGTAAGTAGTCTCTCTATATTATCTTTATGCCATTGAGGCCTACTTACCCCATCGCCGCTTCCTACGGTTCTATTTTCAACATCAGCTACTAAAGCCCGCCAATTCAATTTAAGATGGCGCTTCATTGTTCTATATCCACGCAAAGATCCAACACTGTATCCAATAGATCTAACAAAATATATAAGTAAATAAACTAAAATGAATATAACTGCCGCAGTTATATTGATAAAGCTAAGGATTATAGGCATGAACAATAAAGTCCAACTTATTGCTCCTGGTAATATTTCAAAGAAACGATAATGACCGTGCCTATCCTTCTCATAAGGTATTTCTATATCTGTCATAATTAATGCAGTACCAGCAAAGCGTTACTTACTATTATATCTAAGACAGTTAACAAAACTCCAAAACTTAATATCATAACTGCCAAATGACGATTTATATAATACGTTCTTAAACTAAGAATTAAGTTAATAATTAATATTAATAATGAAAATACTCCTAAGCTTAGGATACTTAATTCACTGCCTGTCTTAAATGCACTTACTCCCAAGCTAGACCTATATTGAACTATAAAAATATTTCCATGTGATGAAGATAGTCTAAGAAATATTAGTATTATAGAGAAGATAGCCAAAAAAGCATTGACGGTGAGAAGAAAAAGAACAAAGTGATCCCGAAAATAACTCTTAGAATTTGTCATAGTTTTGCATTTATTGTATCAGCTTTTGATATAATTACGCGGTAAATTAATGCCACCTTAGCTCAGTTGGTAGAGCAACACATTCGTAACGTGTAGGTCGTCGGTTCGATTCCGACAGGTGGCTCCACATAAATAAATCGTAGCGGGTGTAGTATAACGGCTATTATATGGCCTTCCCAAGGCCGAGACAGGAGTTCGACTCTCCTCACCCGCACCACCGATAGCAGCATTGTAAACGTTCGAACTTTTGCCTCCATATCATTATCGTGATAATATAATGATATGGAGGCAAAATGCCAATAATTAAATCTATTTCCGATTTACGGAATAAATCTAACACAATATCTGACATCGTCCACAACACCGACGAACCAGTATTCATAACTCGTAATGGTGAAGGCGACATGGTGATTATGTCTATGGCTAAATATGGTCAGCTGCAACTGAAGGTTAAACTTATGGAGAATCTTGCGGCCGCACAAGCAGACTATGCAAAGGGCGATCGTGGGCGTAATTTAAACGATGTAGTGGCAGATCTGAGGAGCATGCTCGGTGAGCAGCGCGCAGTATGAAGTTCGTCTGCTCAGACTCGCAGAAGAAGATCTTACTGAGATAATTTCGTATGTCGCAGCTGATCGTCCAAACATGGCCGAAAAGCTTCTCGATAGATTTAACATAAAATTAGCAGTGCTGGCTGCCAGTCCACGCGTTGGTCATATACCTCACGAAAGCAGCTTGAAGCTGCTAGGTTACCGCTATTTAGTATTAGATAACTACCTAATCTTTTATGTTATCGATGGAAGCATGATTTATGTTCATCGTATTATTCATGGCGCGAGAGATTATAAAAATCTGTTTTAGTATATTCTTAGTGCGGTCTTGGCCTCGTACAATATACCACACCATTATGCTCATGCTTAATTACGATGTTATTAAAAGAATATGAAAATCTTAATCATAGGTTTAGTATGTTCGGGCAAATCGACTCTGGCTCGTAAAATCGCGGAAATAACGAGCCTGTCACGGATACACATGGATAGGTTCATATGGCAGGAAAATTGGGTTAAGACACCAGAGCAGGAATTTATACAAAACCAGGACCGAATACTTACCCAAACTTCGTCACGCAGGATCTCCTCTTTTTAGTATAAACTTTCGTCTACACACATCTAAGATACAAGGCCTCGTTAACCGTGCCGTACCATATGCTTTTTCACCTCATTCTGAATTTTATCTCAAATTAGTACTTTACAAAGCACTAATTATACTATATATTAATACACTGTAGAGTACTAATAGGATTTGGCCTGTAGTAGACGTAAGGAGTAATGTGAAC
>DAHXNJ010000059.1 GCA_027365445.1 Candidatus Saccharimonadota bacterium
CTTATGCCTCACTTTGGGGTACGTTCCTACGTGTTACTCAGCCGTCCGCCGCTCGTGTACCTCCGAAGAGGCCTTACCGCTCGACTTGCATGTATTAGGCACGCCGCCAGCGTTCATCCTGAGCCAGGATCAAACTCTCCATAAAAAGAATCTGTTAACCTAACTTACCAGTCGAACATTTTTTAGCTTTTAAAGGCTAAAATATCACTGACTAAATTTGCATTAAACAGTTCATATAATGAACTGACGTTGATTTGCACTACCAAATTTTTAACGATCTATGGATTAAGCTTAAAGGGCACTTTAAAACTACCCCTCACTTAACCTCATCCAAGGATATATATTAAAGGCCTATTCGTCAAGAGATAATTGTCATTATCCGTTGTACTTATGTCTTCATTATTTTACACGCTATTCATCTCTATAAATCCACTAGCTAGTAAACATTCCAAAAACTGCTAAACATTGAGTTACGGTCGGCCGTCAACCTCTAAGCAACTCTCCAGCCAGTATATTAGCTATTTTTTGTTTTCTCTTGAGGCGTGTCTGGAGTAACTAAAGCCGTTCGAGACTCTTCTTCGTCTTCGTCAATTACTTCTTTATCTACTAATGCTAGAGAAACAACTTGGTCACCTTCATTCATACGCATGATTCTTACTCCTTGAGTGGCCCTTCCAAGAGCTGGAATGTCATGCAAGCCAAGACGTATCGTTTGTCCTTGCTGAGATATGATGATTACTTCCTGTTCACTATCTGTAAGTGTTTTAACCCCAATCAGTTCCCCAGTCTTAGAATTTACAATGGCAGACCGAATGCCTACACCACCTCGAGCATGTGGAGTAAACTGAGATATCTTTGTTCTTTTACCGTAGCCATATTTACTAATGACAAAGATATCCGAACCTTCTTCTACAATATCCATTCCTATAACGTGATCATTAGGTCTTAATCTTATACCCCTAACTCCTCGACTAACCCTACCCATTGGCCTAGCATCTTTTTCATGGAAACGGATTGCCTGTCCTTGAGATGTTGAAATTACAATCTCATTATCTCCTGAGGTTTGTCTAATCCACTTAAGCTCATCGCCGTTATCTAGATTGATTGCAATCAAGCCACTATTGCGCACATTTTGATATTGCTCAAATGGTGTCTTTTTAACTACTCCTCTAACTGTACACATTATTAGGTTTATACCCACTTTACCCTGACTAACGTTTATTACTGAACTAACCGACTCCTCAGGTTGTAATTGTAATAAATTAACAATGGCAACACCCTTTGCGCTTAAACTAGCAGCAGGAACTTCAAATGTTTTAATCCTAAACACACGACCTTTATTAGTAAAGAAGAGTAAATAGTCATGAGTTGAAGCATTTACAACATGCTCAATAACATCTTCTTCTCTAGTCATCATTCCTCTGCGACCCTTACCACCTCGACCTTGTCTTTTATACTCAGCTATAGGGCTACGTTTAATATAATTAGCCGATGTAAGCGTTACTACTACTTGCTCTTCTGCAATCAAGTCTTCGTCCGTCATCCGTCCTAGTTCACCTGAAACTATTTTTGTTCTTCGTTCATCACCATAACTCTTTTTTAATTCTAACAGCTCAGTTTTTACAATCTCTAATATTTTTTTCTCATCTGCCAGTATAGATTCAAGTTTTGCGATTAGCTTAACTAGTTCCGCTAATTCGTCTTCGATTTTCTTCCGTTCAAGTCCAGCCAATGTTCTTAATTGCATCGCTAGGATAGCTTTTGCCTGCACTTCGCTAAACTTAAACTTCTTCATTAATGCGGTTTGGGCTTCATCAGGAGTATCACTTGATCTTATGGTATTTATTACTTCATCAATATGATCCAATGCAATAGTTAAGCCTTCAAGTATGTGTGCTCTATCTTTGGCTTTGTTTAATTCAAAAACTGTTCTTCTTCTTACTACTATCTGTCTATGATGTATGTGTTCCTTAATAATGTCCTGTAAGCCTAGTATCCTGGGTTGAATACCATCTATTAAGGCAAGCATATTGTAGTGAAAAGAAGTCTGTAAAGAGGTAAGTTTAAATAACTGATTTAACAATTTCTTAGGAAATGTGTCTCTTTTTAGATCGATAACAATTCTTACGCTTCCTCTAGCGCTTTCATCTCGTAAGTCGGAAATACCGCTTATTTTTTTATCATGAACTAAATCGGCAATTTTCTCTATTAGGCTGGCTTTATTGACTCCATAAGGTATCTCAGAGATTATTATTTGAAAACGTCCCTTATTGTTTTCGATAATATCGGCAACACCTCTTACAACAACACCGCCTCTACCGGTAGCATAAGCGGTTCTTAAGCTTTCTTTACCATAGACAACTCCAGCAGTAGGGAAATCAGGACCTTTTACATACTCAAGCAGATCATCTAGAGTGGCATCATCATGATCTATCTGATAAACAGTAGCATCGACCAGTTCGGAAAGATTATGAGGAGGTATGTTGGTTGCCATACCAACAGCTATTCCTAATTGTCCGTTTAACAACAGATTTGGAAGTTTAGCAGGCAGAACAGATGGTTCTTGCATTCTACCGTCGTAGTTTTCTCTAAAATCTACGGTATCTTTATCTATATCCACTAACATCTCTTCAGCTAATCTGGCCATTTTAGCTTCGGTATATCTCATGGCAGCCGGTGGATCTCCGTCCATTGAACCAAAGTTTCCCTGACCATTAACTAACATATATCTCATTGCCCAAGGCTGAGCCATTCTTACCATACTGTCATAAATAGCTGCATCACCATGAGGGTGATAATCACCCATAACCGCACCAACGACATTCGCACTTTTACGATGCTTAGCAGAAGCCCTCAAGCCATCTCTGTTCATGGTGTATAGAATACGACGATGTACAGGTTTTAACCCGTCTCTTACATCTGGTAACGCCCTTGAGACTATTACGCTCATAGAATAAGTTAAATAACTATCTTCCATAACCGATTCTATTGTCCTTAATTCAACAGTTTTTGAATGTCCAGAATTTAAATCACTAACTAACTCTCCTTGAAGAATTTCATCGGGCTGTATATCTTGATTGTTTTCACTGTCCATGGCTATATGTCTAAGTCCTTAACGAATTTAGCCCTAGACTGAATAAAATTCTTTCTTAACTCAACTTCTGTTCCCATAAGTTTATTAAATATAGCATCAGCTTTTTCAGCATCATCAACATTTACTTTAATTAATACTCTTTTTTCTGGATTCATAGTTGTTTCAAATAATTGCTCCGCGTCCATTTCGCCTAATCCCTTATATCTTTTTTGCTCGGCAAAACCAGCTGCCTTATATCGCTCATCCTTGGCATCCTTAACAACACTTTCATCAACCTTACGTTCTTGGATTGATTTTTCCAAAATACTATCTAATTCTTCATCGCTGTATGCATAAAGACTGGTTTTTCTCCCTGGCTTAACTAGTTCAAAAAGCGGAGGCTTAGCAAGATATAAATGGCCCTCATCAATAATAGATTTCATAAATCTAAAGAAAAACGTCATAAGCAATGTAGATATATGAGCTCCATCAACATCAGCATCGGTCATAATAATAATCCGATCATAACGAAGGCCAGTTATATCATAGGAATCCTCGATACCGACTCCTAAAGCTTTAATAAGATTTAAAATCTCATTGTTAGCTAACATTTTATCTAGTCTAGCCCGTTCAACGTTCAATACCTTTCCTCTCAGAGGTAGAATAGCTTGAGTTTTGCTATCACGACCAGATTTAGCTGAACCACCAGCCGAATCTCCTTCTACTAAGTAAAGTTCAGAGTTCTTAGGATCTTTACTTGAACAATCAGCTAGTTTTCCTGGCATGCTAGCACCTTCAAGTAAGCCTTTGCGGATAATATTTTCTCTGGCTGCTCTAGCAGCTTTTCTGGCTCTGGCTGAAAGTAAGGCCTTGCCAATTATTTTTCTAGCAATTGCTGGATGCTCATCCAAATAATAATTCAGGTATTCATTTAAAACTGCCTCGACATAGCCTCTAACTTCTGGATTTCCCAATTTATTCTTTGTTTGTCCTTCAAATTGGGGATCTGGCAACTTTACAAGTATTATTGCCGTTAAACCCTCTCTAGTATCTTCTCCACTAAGGTTTTCTTCTTTTTCTTTTATTAGTCCTTGCTTCCTTGCATAATCATTAATCACTCTCGTTAGAGCTGACCTAAAACCAGTTAAATGAGTTCCTCCGTCAGGATTTAGTACATTATTAGCAAAGGTTTTAATTGTTTCAGTATACGCATCCGTATATTGTAGCGATATCTCAACCTGAACGTCATCAACTGTCTTATCGACATAAAAAATATCTTCATCTAATACTTCTTTGCCAATATTCAAATGCTTTACATAACTTCTTATGCCACCTTCAAAATAAAAACTATATCTCTTACCACTAGCCTCATCGATTAAAGTAGTTCTAACGCCCTTAGTAAGATAAGCAGCATGTCTTAAACGATCTAGTATAGTTTCATAATTAAACTCTATAGTTTCTTTAAATATTGTTTCATCAGGATAGAAAATAATCTCTGTCCCAGTAAGATCATTTTTACCAACAACCTTTAATTCTGTTTTAGGAACACCATATTCATATAATTGTTCATAAATTTTACCATCTCTATAAATTCTAGCCGTTAATTTAGCCGACAAGGCATTAACCACACTTACACCAACACCATGTAATCCGCCGGAGACTTTATATCCACCGCCACCAAATTTACCTCCAGCGTGCAAAACTGTTAGCACCGTCTCGACCGTACTCTTACCTGTTTTTGGGTGCGTGTCGGTTGGAATACCTCTACCATTGTCGATTACCTTAACGCCACCATCAGCCAATAGAGTCACAACAACTTCATTGGCATATCCTGCTAAAGCTTCATCTATGCCATTATCTACTATCTCCCAAACTAAGTGATGAAGACCTTCAACACCAGTTCCACCAATATACATACCAGGTCTTTTTCTGACTGGCTCAAGTCCTTCAAGAACGGTTATTTGTTCGGATGAATAATTACTTTTGTTAGTTTTGTTTGCCACTAAAGCCCTCTTCTTAAGAATGGATATTTCTTATATTCCCACTTAATTTGATTATACCTAAGTTAACCGGTATATTCAACCTGTTTGATTACTACTTATAACCTTTATATAACTTAATCACATAATTCATCATAGCAAAAAAATAATTATTTAACCGCATCCGTAAAATCTTTATATAAAATATTTACGATTGTTATTATGACAGTTCTTATGCTTAAATAAGAAGGAAATAGAATATAAAGACTTTAGAAATGTTTGAAAAAATATTAGCTAACCTTCCATATAATCCAACCCTGATTCAAGATCTAGGATTTTATGCTAGAAGAATACGCCACGAAGAGTCTCTTAGACGCTTAGGATTATTATTTATAGTCCTAGCTTTTTTTGTTCAATTTTTTGCTGTCATAAGCCCGCCCCAACCAAGCCTTGCTGCCTCGACTAACGATATGATCAATGGAGGATTTTCCTCTATTAACGAATTAGTGGCAGACTGTAATTCCAATATTAAAGATTATGCAACTATTCTTAAATACTACGGTATAAGTTGCGGTAATTTAGCTTACGGCAAAACTGTCTCTCTTATATCTACCAGCTATAATAAGCGACTATTCTCTATGGGCTGGAATCCTCAAGGTAGCGTTAATGTTGTAACTAAAAAGCCAACAGACGAACAGCCAGTTAATATTCCGACCATCTCTAGCCCTTTATATTGGAGATATCTATGGTCATGGGATAGCTATAAATACTCAACCTATCAAGCAGTAAAGATACAAAGCAGCGTTACGGGTCGTTTTTACTACATTCTATATGCCTGCGGTAATTTAGTATCCATTGGAGTTCCGTCTCCTTATATAGCTCCTAAGCATCCTAAACCTACAATAACCAAAAAGCCTACTGTCCCTGTCAGTAAGCCACAGATCAAAAAAACAACCGTAAAGCCTACTGTTGTTACTACGACAACTACACCAATCATATCCGTGTTTAGATCTACTCCTTGCGCTTATAATAGTAGTATTTCCGCTAATTCACCCTACTGTAAACCGTGCGAACAAAGCCTTAACAGCACCGATACAATCGCTTGTATAAAATACAGCAAAACTGCCAGTGATATTACCCAGGGCTATACTAACGCTAATGATAAAACTGCCCAAGCTGGCGATAAAATCGTTTATACCCTATCTGCCTATAACAGCGGCAAAGCTAATGTTGACAAATTTATCATGCAGGATGATCTATCTTACGTATTAGACTATGCCAATATTGTCAGTACTGACAACGGAACAATCAATTCCAACAACATTATATCTTGGCCTGCCACTAATATAGCTCCCGGAGATACTCTAACGCATACCATTACTGTTACAGTTAAAAACCCTATACCTCAAACACCAACCTCTACTTCTGACCCAGAATACTTTGATCACATAATGACTAACGTTTATGGTAATACTATTAATATATATCTTCCTAAAGGACCAGTAGCTACCTTGGCTAGTACGACAACATCCCTACCCAATACTGGACCTGGAAATAGCTTAATAATAGCCGGGGTCATAGCACTTATTGCCGGCTACTTTTTTGCCAGATCAAGATTGCTATCTAAAGAAACTACTATTGTTATTCAAGACAATAACGGAGGAGTCATCTAAATGAGTGAACAATATTCAAACACACCTGAAATTCATAGTGCCCCAGAAATGACTTCAGATTACCAAACTAAAGAATCGTTAGATGAACAAGCCTACGAAAAGCAAGAAACACTCCAGAAAAATATCGATATCGATCAAGCAAGGGCAAAAGTTCTAGAACAACCACCTACTTTAGCAGCCCTACCCTACGACGAGACTCCTGAAGGCAGCCAGCCCGAATACATTGATAAAACAATGAAGAAGAATACCCTAAAAAACGAACTGACCATAATTCGACATAACCTCCCTACAAGCCAAAAAATATTAAGCATGACCATACACCAACCTCTAATTAAAAAAGCCAGTGACATAAGCGCAAATACGGTCACAAGACCAGTTGGACTGCTAGGTGGTGGGGTCTTTGCTTTTGTTGGCAGTTTAGTCTACCTAATGCTGGATAAATATATCGGCTTACAATATAATTACCTCTTCTTTGTTATCTTTTTCGTCTTTGGCTATGTATTCGCCGTCTTGTTAGAATTAATCTTTAAGCCATTGCATAGACATAAAGATTAATCCTATTCTTAATTAGCCATAGTGCGCAAATTACCATCCCGATCAATAAATATAGTATCGTTATTTTCTAAATCCCTATTCCCATTTAACGGCACAGCCGGTCTAGTAGGGGGAACAACCTTAGGTAAATCCACACTAGTTGAACTTTCGCTAACAGATGCTGCCTCCTTATCTCCTGACTGTTGTACGGTTGGAGGAGATTGCGGTAGAGGCGACACAGCAGCTGGCGATGAAGGTGCTGTTGCCTGACCAACATGTAGCGTTGTAGCTCCTTCTATTTCCCTTGCTATACGATCCGCTTCTTGTTTATCAAGCAATTCGCTTGATATATTCTCTGATTTATCTTCCCTATTATTCAGGCTAATGTTAGTGTCTTGTTCTTCTTCTGGCAATCCTACTTCATTAGGACTAATTGGCTTATTAGTATTCTCCATAGTATTAATAGCTGCTGATGAAGGTTGCGGACTAAGGGTTGTACTGGATGCTTGTTTAGATTGTATTTGCCTCTTACTCAACCATTCATCTAAAAATGATCCACTCTTTGCAGGTACTGGAGGAGTTGGAGGACGATAACCAGTTGGTGGCGTTGGCTGAGGTTGAGACATAGGAGTAGGAGGAACATTCTGTCTATTATCCCAAGGCGGGTTAGGCGACGGCATATCAAAAGGTGAAGGCACAGGCTTAGTCTCCATTCTGGCAAATATTTCTTTTTCTACTAACGATCTTTGACGTCCGTATTTTGCAGCCGATAGTTGTTTTAAGGCTTCAGCTAACTTTGGGTTAGGCACGCCCAATGATGGCAGCGTTGCCATACTGAATGGCTGAGTAGGAACGCCATTGATTAATGTTCTAACAATAGTATTAAAGTTAGGTATCCTTAATAAATCCTCGCCATCAAAAATTGGCTGAAAATAACGCGCTAAGCTTTCAACATCATTCTGTCCTACTCTAAATGAAACAATTGTTCCCATATTTCCAAAAACCGCATCTCTAATATCTTCAGTGAGCTGAGTAGTAAATTGGTTAGCAACAATTAAATTAAGATGGTATTTTCTTGCTTCAGACATGATTGTAGCAAAACTGTCTGTTGAAAAATTCTGAAACTCATCAACATATAGACAAAAATCTATCCGATCATTTTCCGGAATACTTGCTCGACTCATAGCAGCCGCCTGAAATTTCATAACAAAAATCATTCCTAGCAGCCTCGAGTTAAGCTCCCCAGTCCTTCCTTTGCTCAAATTAACTAATAATATCTTCTTCTCATCCATTATTTGCCTTAGATCAAAAGCACTTTTAGTTTGTCCGATAATATTCCTCATCATCTCATTGCTTAGGAAGGCACCAAATTTACTAACAAACCAACTTACTATTTCTCCGAAATCATTAGAACGCTGAGATTGAGGAATTTCCTTCTGCCAAAACTCAAGGACAGTCGGGTCTTTAACATACTTAAGCTTTTGTTTGACATATTGAGGATCTCTAAAAAGCTTTGGTATATCTACAAATGTTCCGCCTTCCGGATCGGCCATGATAGTCAAAGCGGCATTACGAAAAAGACTCTCATACCTTGGTCCCATTATCCCTTGATGATTTGGGTCATACAGCTTATAGAGCATATTTAAAGCTTCCTGAATCAAGAAGTCTTTTTGATCGGGATTTTGAAATTCAAATAAATTAAGGCCCATTGGATAATCCATATCGGCAGGACAAAAGTATATTACATCTTCTACTCTTTCCCTTGGAACCATTGCTAATAGTTTTTCAGCCGTATCTCCGTGAGGATCAACAAAGGCAAAACCATTACCTCTTTTCATATCTTGAAAAGCCAAATCTTCCATAAAAGTAGATTTTCCAGTACCCGTCTGCCCGACGACATACATATGACGCTGTCGATCATTTAGACTCAATCTTATTGGTTTCTTGGCACTTCTAAATAAGTTATAGCCCAGCAAAAGACCATCTTCGGGAATATCTCTTGGTCCATCAACTTGTTTTGAGGCTTGACGACCCAATTGAGAGGTTGGAATATTTTTCTGATCTGGAAAATGAAATATCGTTGCTAATTCAGTTGAGTTTAAAACCATATGATGTTTTGATTGAGGAAAAATTCTTAAAATATAGTCTGTCGCCAACTTATCTATATCATTTGCGGGAACATACTTAAACCCATTCTTACCAGGAGAATCATAGACTGAAAAACTGGCTACAATATTAGTTAGAATAGCTTGTGCTCGTTGAGAAATATTCGAAGATACCACCAATCTTATCAGTACTTCATAACCAGCCTGTCTAGTTTTTTCGTCAATCGAGTCAACTGTCGCCTGTTCAATATTAGATAACTCTTTCTTTTTCTTCTCACCCTCTTTGCTTGGTTCTGGAGGTTTAGCTAAAGCCATCGCAAAGCTTTTTAACCATGCACCTACTTCTCCACCTTTAGAATTCTTTTCACCGTTTCTCTTACTTTCAGCTATTCCTTTTGAATGTTCGCGCCAGTGTTCATTAGCAGGCCTCATCAATATCTGAATAGCCGCACCATCTTCCTTAGTAAGTGTCGATAATGCATTTAATAATGCCTGCATACCATCTCTTTTTATTTCCTGATAAGTTGCTATTGGATAAGCAAAAGACTTCTTAAGCTCAAGCTCTCCACCAACCGTACCGGGTAATTTACCAACTTGATTAAATATATTGTGCTCACTCACCTCATCAAGCCTAGCCGATGGATAGGCGCTAACTATGGCCTGCTTAACTACCTCAACTAATGCAACCGGAACGGCAGCATAAAAATACACAAAACCTTGGCTTCCAATTATCTCAAATGAAAAATATCTTTGTCCGTAAAACTTTGTTTTAAAACCCGATTTTACCGTACTGGAGATAATATTATAGATGGTTTGGGCCTTAGATATTGTCTCTTCTACTACATCTCTAGTATCTCTACCATTACCTTCAATATCGTCACTAGGCGGGGGTAAATGTATGAACAATGGCACCATTTTAAGTCCACGTTCGTAGTTCTTTTGTTCTCTAAATATTTTCCTTGATTGAATATAGAAAATACTAGCACTGACAGCTATTACTAATACAAGAACAATGATAATAATTATCGTAATCATTTAACTTAACTTTATAACCTTGTTATATCTTTTCTGTAAATAATCCATTTTTAATAAAGCAAGCTGCCTTGATTGTTCGTATGGATTATTCTTAGTGCTAGTTATTATTGAGTTTATTTTTTTAATCCATTCTTTTTCTATAAGATCTACATCATCGGCAATTGCAGGGGCAGCAAGAGTAACTTGTCCACTACCCGAAGGTAGTGGAACTACATCTTGAGAGTCTATAGCTAGCTGTTGATTATTTTCACTTGCAGCAATAACCTGTCCATTTGAATTAAATGGCTGATTAGCTACAATAGGCTGCGCTTCTTGAGTATTCAAAGCAAAATCTTGTGCCTGAATTGGCGGCAAATTCATATTACTAGAGTTATTTTGTGGATTCATACTAAAACTATTATATAGTTTTAACTCTTATATGAGAAGTAATTATATTATAAGGACTGATTTGAACTTATACGGGTATAGTAAAAATATCCTATAACCGAAATAAATATAAAAACTATTACATCAGTTAATGTTAACTGTCCGACCGACTCCATTACTAAAAAAACAAAAAACAAGAAACTTACTGCTTCTGGTATCCATTGATGCACTGATTCAACTACACCTAACGCCATTAATGTCCTTAACGCCAAGCTACACACTATATATATAGACAATAGACTAAGCATATAGCCAAATAATGCTACGACAAAAACAGATGTTCTAGGATCTGTATGAGTAAAATAAAATAAATCGAAAATAACTGTTATTAATGCCAATATTTTTTTATGGGCGACAATTAATCTATAAAATTTATACATATATTTAGATAAAAAAACGCTACTTTTCATTTCTTTTATGTATGTTAGTAGCGCATTCTTTTAGATTATTTGGTGCCAAGGTGATAAAACCGCTCGTATATAAAAAATGTTAAGCGCTTATCACCTAAGGCAATGACTGACCGCTCATTTTGTCTTTAGAACAAAACAAGCGCTAAACTTTCCCTCGCTGGTGAAAGTATTTTGTTTGTAAGTTGTTTTTTTGTTTTTGTACTTACATAAAATAATATAGCACGGATGCACTTAAAGGTCAATAAGCATAAGTAGGCATAGCTAAGTTTTCTGTGTCAGCACTTAATAGAAATTTCCACTTTTTAAACATTTAACTTTTATTTGTTTTAATACTCTATTCTATTCTTTATCTTTTAATCTCTGATTAAGTCTCAGCAACATATATAAGTATTTAATTAGTTATACACAGCTTTATATTTTTTAAGCATAAAGGATATTGACGGGTGTAAAATAAGGATATATATTATCTTTAAGCACTTGAATAAAAAAAGTGCTCAAAAACAAAAACGAAATTTGTAACAACGGCTTCTCGCAAGCCGTTGTTCCATAATAAAAATCTAATAATTAAACCTTAAACAAAAATAAAATCAATTTTAAGCCTCGTTTTCCAAGGCCAACGAGGCTTTTTTTATTAATCTTTTGGCTGATTATAAAAGAAAGACTATGGACGACAAGTCATTGAGCTAGCTCAATGACTACCATTTCTTTAGACCACACCAGACATTTATAACTACCTAGCTCCAACTGAGTTTTTTAATACACTATCATTAACCATTCTATATAGAAAAATGTCCACGATGTAGTCTGTGTACATGCAAATCCATTGACCGAATATCTCACATCTGTTAAAATTGGACCATTAACAGCACCAAAAGGAGATAATTATAGCAAAGTTCACTCGCCTGAACGATCACATTCAGGCATCAGAACTAAGAGTCATAGATGAGAACGGCAATCAGCTTGGTATTCTCAGCAAACAGGAAGCAGTTGCACTAGCAAGAAGCAAGGACTTAGATCTTGTTGAAGTATCGCCAGACGCAAAGCCACCAGTTGCTAGAATAGTAAATTGGGGTAAATATAATTACCAACGCACTAAGCAGCAGCAGAAAAACCGTAAATCTATCAAAGCTTCAGAGCTTAAACAAATGCGCTTTGGCCTAAAAATTGGCGAACATGATCTAGGAATTAAGCTCAGTAAGGTAGAAAAGTTCTTAGAAAGCGGCCATAAAGTAAAATTAAGTATAATATATAGAGGCCGAGAACAGGCTCATAAAGAACTTGGCTATAAGCTAGCCGAAAAAGTTATTACCGATTTTGGGGATAAAGTTATCGTAGATCAACCTCCTCAACTAGCAGGACGACAATTAAGTTTTGTACTTCGACTAGGTAATCCTACAAAAAGAACCATCAATCAAATAACGGACAAAGGAGAAAATAATGCCCAAGTTTAAAACTCATAGTGGTACAAAAGATAGAGTAAAAGTCTCCAAAAACGGCAAAGTACGTACTGGACACCCTAACATGAACCACTTTTTAGGTAAAAAAAGCGGCAGTAGAAAGCGTAGTCTAACAGGGCTTAAGACTCATAACGGAGTAATGGCGAAGAATATTAAAAAAACCCTAGGGGTCTAATCAGAATATCTAACAAGGAGAAGTTATGAGAGTTAAAAGAGGCACAGCTGCCCACAAAAGTCATCTAAAGATTCGTAAAGCTACTAAGGGATTCAGTCATCCTAATAGAGTTAGCGTAAAAAGAGGCAAACAAGCAGTTACCCGATCGTTGCAATTCGCAACTAGAGATAGAAAAAATAGAAAACGAACCTTTAGACAATTATGGAATGCCAGAATAAATGCTGCCGCCAGAATAAATAACACTACATATAGCAAACTCATTGCCGGACTAAAAAATTCAAACATTACGTTAGATCGTAAAATTCTAGCTGAATTAGCGGTCAACGAGCCGGCGGCTTTTAGTGCAATAGTAAAAGCGGCAACTTCTAGCAAAAAATAAAGCCAGACTATCCGTAAGCCGGGTTCTGTTTTAATTGGTCATCTATCTAGTCCTATAGTTACCTATAAGATCAAGCGGATTTTATGATGAATCCTTAAGCGGGAAACTTTTGGCTCTAAACCATCAGAATCCATCTCCTTGCAGCAAACAGGGTTTACCCTTCAACCTATATCACTATAGGTCGATGTAGTCTCTTGCACTACTCTTTTCACCCTTACCAATAAATTGGCGGTATTGTTTCTGTGGCACTTTCCCTAGACTTTACGTCCGGTCGCCGTTAGCGACTGTCCTTCCCTAAGCTGCCCGGACTTTCCTCATGCAATGAAGCATGCGACCAACCGATAATCTGGCAGTAACAATTATAGACTATTAATTTCTTATACCCAATGCTTGATCTAATGACCTATTGACAGCAGCATCAGCAAGTTTATTAAGTTCCCTTGGCACATGAGTAAAGGAAATATGCTTAAATTGCTTTGTCAGGTCTTTAATAGCCCCATGAATAGGCCACAGGTCACGATTGCGGACTTTAAAAACACCCCTCATTTGATTAATTACCAAAAGACTATCCATATATACGTCAAGCTCCGTTACTCCTCTTTTGATTGCCGCTTCCATTCCCAATTTTAGTGCTGTATATTCCGCTTGGTTATTGGTTGTAATGCCCAAATATACCCCCTCATCTAGTAGAATCTTATCCTCATTGTCTAATAAAACATACCCACTTGCACTTGGTCCGGGGTTGCCTCGCGATCCCCCATCTGCATATAGTTTAAGTCTAGGTTGTTGTTTAAATGTCTTTTTTGACCATTCATCAATTGGCTCTCCGTCTTTAATCAAGGTGTTAATGGCCTTAGCAAGCTCTTTATCTTTTTCAGTTATTACAAGCTTATCTTGATTTGTAGCTATCCATATATTTACAACATTCCATTCATTTTCCCATCTTGGATATTGCTTTCTTTGTTCAGCTATCTCGGCCACTGATTTAATAAAATCAAAAGCTTCTGTAAAATTTATAAAGTTAAATTGTTTATATAATCCTTTTTTGGTTTCTTGCCACATAATAAACATCTTATTTTTTTATTCATAAATTAGCAAATTTAAAAAATATAGTTGCTATACATCTAAAATAGGAGCATCAAATATTCTACCTTCTAGAAACAAATTCCTACCTAAACGTAAGACAGTACCAAATAATCGATGCTGCTTTTGACTAAAAGCTAAAGAGTCAATCATAAAGTGCTTAAGCATTGCTTCCCGAGATTCGATTGATGATGGAAGAAATTCTGCAGGAATCGCCTTAATTAGCCCATCATCATTTGAACAATTTTGAACTACTTCAAAGCTCCCGGGTCTAGTAATTAGTCTTTGGGGGTTTTCATAAAAAAGATTGTCTTCATTATCTAAGCTATAGTAAGTAATTTCTTCCTTTTTTGAGTCGTTTTTATACATACTCGCTATAAGTAGATTTGTATTAAGATTATGACTAGAAGCCAATGAATTGCCTCTTAAATCTTTTATGCCATAGATTCGGCCATTAAAAATGCCATTATCGTACAATAATTTTTCCTGCCTACCAAGACTCTCCAAAATATCCTTAAAATTATCTCGAAATTTATCTTTTAAATCTTGAGTTACATCTAATTCAAGCTGTGTACTAATAATAGGTTCGGTCGATGGATTTATATATATATTCTGTCATAGGATAATTATCCACATTTATTACTTCCTATTTACCTACTTTTTTGTTATACGTCAATATTTATTCTACTGATATCTCTAGCATATAAGCCTTGGTTGAGTAGGAGAGATTCAACTTGAACAGCTCAATACACTCCTTGATTCAAATACAACCTACTGGAAGCATAATTTTAGTGCAGTTCTTTAACGTAATTCTATCGATAGTTCGAAGATTGAATATGAACTAGATTATACAAACGGATTGACTACTATAACCCCTCTATAGCGTGCTCCGTTTTGCATATCTTCGCTATAGAGTACCTCACACTTTAAATCAATTGCCGCTTGAACAATTAGAGAATCATAAAAACTTAATGACTGTTTAGCGTAAATATTTATAGCCCTTTTATAAAAGGAGCTATCAGGTGTATGAGCTAACATAGGAGCTAGCAAGTCTTCTATAATTTCTGTAACGTCATTAGGCCTTAGAGGTTTTTCTGACTTCTTAAGGAAGACGTTACAGAACTCTTGTATAACTTGCGTGCTTATAAACCCCCGTTTCTCTAAGATAAGTTCGGTAATTAGTTTCTGGGATATTTTGGTCTTTACTATTTCACTATTGTCCTGAGCATACACAAAGATATTTGTATCAACAAATGCTTTCATTATCTTTCATTCATTTCTTCTCTACTAAGTTTTTTACCAACTCTGGCATAATTTGTCTTTTCCCATAAATTTATTAATCTATCTTTATCGTTAGTCTGAGCTTGATTATTATTGATTTCTTCGAGCCACTCTCGGAACATTATATTAAGACTAGTGTTTTTATTAGCAGCTATTCTGCGTGCGCTATCAATTAAATCGTCTTGTGCGGATAATGTTATATTTTTCATATTTAAAAGTGTACATTATTTAGTGCACACTTATCAACTTATTTTATGTGATAAATATAAACATAAGAACTATGGTCGATTAGGAGCGATTAACCTTGAATAGCTTTATGAGCTTCTTAACTCGCTTAAAGGCCACTGGAATACGGGCGTAACCAGCAAGAATCTTGTAACCCAAGCCAGTAAACAAGTACTGACGTATGAACTCTAGTCCCTTAATAATGTTTCAATAAGTTCTTGCGTATGCTCAAGTACCTCATAGGGAGCTTTTTCAGCAAATGACATATCTCTCATTGTCCAATCAAGATTTTTGACTTGGTCAGCAAGGACAACTCCATCAATCCTATTCGCTTTAATTCGTACTTCAAATGGATAATGCTTTATCTTAGAAGTAATTGGACACGCAAGCATTAACTTAGAGTTTTGATTATAACTCTTGGGTGACAATATAATTGCTGGGCGCATACCAGCTTGCTCATGTCCTTGTTGTG
>DAHXNJ010000061.1 GCA_027365445.1 Candidatus Saccharimonadota bacterium
TGAAATTATGTACTGGTATGGTATTAACATAATCTTCTGGGTATAGCTTTATTCCAGCTTGTTCGGCAATCGCTCTTGGCGTAGCAGCAGCACTAAAAGTAAAAGTATGCTTAACTCCGTCGACAATCTCAACCGGTACCGCACGATAAATATTAATTCTAAAATCATCCTGATTGATAGCTGTAGATAAACTTGGCTCAACTACATCTCCTTGATGCATTTTAATATGCAATTTAGCCAACAACTTCCCGACTGTAGGCTCAATGGAAGGCACAATTTGCTGAACATGATCATGGTTAATAATAACCACCTTAGGGCCAAGCGTCTGAGCACTAGACGGTTTTTCAATTAGGAAATACCCAGCAACAGTAATGATAATCAGCCCGCCAAACACAAAGAAAGGGACAGCGTATGGATGACGGCTTGCCTTAACTACATCTTTTAGCTGTGGCTTTTTAAATTTCCGTCTTTTAAATGAAATACGTTTTTTTAGCATTGTTATATATACGCCGCATAGCTTATCCGTTAACACACATTTGGTAATATAAAGCCTGCCTAATATATAATTGTATCAGATAAATAATTCATATTTTCTCAATTGGCGCCAAACTAATATCCAATTTACGACTACCCTTACCTTTAAAATAGATAGTGGCTATATCGCCTTCTATATCTAGCACTGTCCCATCACCAAAAAGCTTATGTCTCACGCTATCTCCACTATTAAGCTCTGGCACATACCTAATATCATCTATTGGTTTTTGGTTTGGGGGTTGTAATAAGGAGGGAGCGACAATCGGCCAATCTGAAGATACATTTGCTTCAATTTCATTTAAAAATCGACTTGGAGGATTATGCTGCACTCCACCGTATAACAAACGTGAACTCGCTGTAAGTAAATAAAGCTCAGATCGTGCTCTTGTTATGCCAACATAACAAAGGCGTCGCTCTTCTTCCATTTGTTGCTGATCATAAAGTGAGCGCGAAGACGGAAATATTGTCTCCTCCATTCCAACCATAAACACTACCATGAATTCTAGTCCTTTAGCTGCATGTAAGGTCATCATCGTGACAGCATCTGCGCTTAAATCAGCCGAGTCAATATCACTAATTAAGCTAACCTCTTCCAAAAAATCAGATAAATTAAAATTCTCATATTCTTTAGCAACGCTTAACAATTCTCGAACATTCTCTTGTCGTGCTTCTCCCTGCGGCGTACCATCAACTAAATAATCTAAGTAGTTTAAACGCCTAATTAGCGAATCTAATAATCCTACTGGATTTGGTTGAGTGCTTAGATCTTTAAAGCTCAACATTATATCAGCCAGATCTTTTAAGCCAGTAACAGCCTTTTTTGGTAAATCTGGACACTTATCGGCATTAACCAGAGCCTCCATTAAAGACAGTCCGTCGGTTAGTTGCCACGACATGAATCGATTAACACTCTTAGCACCAATACCCCTTAACGGAACGTTGACAATACGTTCAAAGCTTATACGATCATCGGGTTGATAGATTAATCTTAAATAAGCAATAATATCTTTTATTTCCTTACGATCATAGAAGCGCTGACCGCCAACAACTCTATAAGGCAACCCGAAACGAATAAAAGCTTCTTCGATTGCCCGACTTTGAGCATTAGTTCTATATAAAACGGCAAAATGCTTATACTGTCGCTGTCCGCTCGCCACCTCAGCTTGAATCTTCATACATATTGTTTCAGCTTCTGACCTCTCATCTCTGACTTGAATTATCTGCACCGGCTGCCCCTCTTCAGCAGAGGTCCATAACTCTTTATCGCTTCGTTCAGTATTTTTAGTAATGATCGACTGCCCAGCTGCTAATATATTTTTTGTCGAACGATAATTTTGTTCAAGTTTAATTACACAACATGGAGAATAATCTTTTTCGAAATTTAAGATATTTCGATAATTTGCTCCACGCCATGAAAAAATAGTTTGCCAATCATCGCCAATTACAGCTAAGTTTTTTTTCTGATTGGTTAATAGCTTAACCAATCGATATTGCGCTGCGTTTGTATCCTGGTATTCATCAACCATTACATATTTAAATTGATTATGCCATTTCGTCCTTATTTCAAGGTGATTTTGTAATAAGCGCACTGTCTCATTAATCAAATCATCAAAGTCTAAGCCACCGGCTTGTTTTAGTTCTTTTTGGTAAAGAGGATAGACTCGTGCAGCCATCTGTTGGGTAGGTTGATTGGCCAAACCAAGATATTCATCTGGATCCATTAGCTCATTCTTTGCGCCAGATATTAATGAAGCTAGTGTTTTTGGCGGAAAGGCTTTTTCATCTATCATCAATTGTCTAACTACTCGTTTAACTGCCGCCAGGCGATCACTTTCATCAAAAATAACAAATGTTTTAGGAATATTAATGACATCAGCATCTACTCGCAAAATCTTAACGCAAATTGAGTGAAAGGTTCCCATGTAAGGCATAAAGTACCTATTATTGGCATCTACTCGCAATAGGCTTGCTACACGTTGCCTCATCTCCTGCGCGGCTTTATTGGTAAAAGTCACTGCTAAAATCTCAGGTGGCGTCGCCTTATTAGTGGCCAATATATAGGCTACTCGATGAGTTAATGTTTTAGTCTTACCACTCCCAGCACCTGCTTGAATAAGCAAAGGGCCATCAGTCGTTAAAACAGCTCTTTTCTGTTCATCATTAAGCCCTTCAGTTAATGCTTTAGCAATTTCTTCGGACATTGGCTCACTAACCTCACTAAGCATTATTTTCTCCTTATATACCTATTTTATAATCGATTATATTAATAAACCAAAGAAGTGACTGTGCGGTAAATTATAGGTGTTATTAATAATTCCCGTATCTAAGGCTATATCTAACCAGACTATAAATAGTATAAGACAAATTCCCAGCCCTAGTAGCAAGATTCGTTGATTTCTTTTAATTTTTAGATTATTAATGGGCAAGAAAAAGCTTTTGTTTTCCACTAAATCATCTAAAGCTTGTTCATGTTCAACTTTGGCTTTTTCTGCTTCCTCTGCCTGCTTACTTTTGTCATCATCACTATTGCTACTGCTGTCCAACGATTCTGTCGAAGTCGTCGAATTAGCCGCCTGATTTTGATCAACTTCGGCTACATGATCACTATCTTTCTCAACTTCAACCTTAATATCGTCACTAGGCTCTTCAGTCTTAATCTTGTCCTTTTGTTCATCTTCACCTATTGGTTTATTGTCTACAGAAACTTCCGCCACTACCGTATCGTTAGCTTCTACCTTTGGTTTTTCATCTACTTTAGGTTCAGGGTCTAATTTAAAATCAGATAGAGGCTGAATGTTTAATTTCTTGTTACCCGTTAAAGAAGCAAATGACTGATTATTACTTGTTGCCTCTTCTTCTCCATCTTCAACAAGGGTATTATCTTTAACTATTGACCCATGACTAACGATTATCGACCTTGAATTAGGTGAAGGAAGCGTTGTTGACGGTGCAGCAACGTCAATTATTTTTTTAGTTTTTTCTTTTTTAGATATATCCACCATTGCTAAAACCTATGTATTATTCTTCATTCCCTATGACTCTTGAATGATGTACCCGTTCAATAATGTCAGCAAATTGTACATAATTTAAACTAGCGTGACCTACCAATAAGCCGTCTACACCCTCTATTGCCATAATGCCATTAACATATTCTGGCTCATCGCTGCCACCATAGATTATACGAACACTTTTAGCAACCTTTTCCCCATATAACTCACCAATTTGGTATCTAAGCCAACTAACAGCTTGAGCGATGGTATCTGGTTTAGCTGGCTCTTTACCGCCAATGGCCCAAACAGGTTCATAACCAATAACAAGGTTCTCAACATCTTCGCTCGTTAAATTACTTAATGCCGAAACAATTTGATCATGCAAGACTTGTTTAGTTTCTTTTTGATTTCTTTCTTCTCTTGTCTCGCCGACACATAAAATAGGGGTAATGTTATTCCGGACGGCAGCAGCCACCTTATCCCGAACCACATCTAAAGACTCATTAAAATAACGACGCCGTTCCGAGTGTCCAATTATTGAATAATGCACTAATTCTCTTAACTGACTAAAAGAGATAGCACCAGTATAAGATCCTTCGTCAACAAAATAACCATCTTGGCTAGCTAAACGAAATTTACGCTTATCTAATTCCATACTAATTGGTTGAAGACAGATAAAGTTTGGTGCCAATACAACTTCAACGTCTCTATAGATAGCTATTTTTTTATCTAGTCGGTTCACCAATAAACTGGCCTGATGTACATTTAGGTGCATCTTCCAATTGGCGACAACAAGTTTAGATCGTTTCATAATGCTTATCCTTCATTCTACACTAATCTTTATTTAATAATGCTTCAACCCCTGGAAGTTTTTTACCAGCCATAAGTTCTAAACTAGCCCCACCACCTGTTGATACATGATCAAACTGATTAACCAAGTTACGATTTTCAATATAGCCAACAGTATCACCACCGCCAACTAAGCTGAAAGGTCGATGTCCCAATTGTCCAAGTAAGGCTTCAATAATTATTTCAGTACCATGAGCAAATGGGCCAATCGGTCCTTGCAGAGATTTAACTTCAGTAACTCCCATCGTGCCATTCCAAACTACTGTGTTCGTTAATTGCACGCATCCAGCAATAAAAGAAGCGCTAAAAGGACCAATATCCAATATTTTTTCATGTTTAGCTATCTTAGTAGCAGAAGTAGATACTCGTTTAGGGTAACTTAAAACATCAGCAATTACGTGACTAGACCAATCAACTATTCTAGTCTCGGTTGTCGAATCAACCTCCTTAGCTACTATAGCGTCATGTGGTAAACAAAAGACAAACCGTCTTTTAGTAGCTTCTTGTTGAGCTAACTCAATTATGTCTTTAGCGATTGGCACCTCATCGTTATCGACTAAACTATCACCCACTTCACCTCCCGAAGCTAACAAAAAAGTATTGGCCATCGCACCACCAATGGCAACAATATCTGAAATTGAAATAAACTTTTTAATTAACTCTAATTTATCGGCAATTTTAGCGCCGCCAATAATAGACATTAAGGGTCGGTTTGGATTAGCCATAACGTCAGTAATAGTATCGACTTCTTTTTTTAGTAACAATCCAGCGACACTGGGAAGACAATGAGTAATGGCATCGGTTGATGCGTGAGCTCGATGCACTACACCAAAACCGTCTTGGACAAACAGATCGGCCGGTTTAGCCATTTCAGCCGCAAATGCTTGATCATTCTTCTCTTCCTCGGGGTGAAAACGTAAATTCTCGCAAAGCAATATTTCACCCGACTTCATTTTAGCCAATTGTTTTTGAACGGATCGTCCGATACAGTCATCAGCAAAATAAACTTTAGCTCCTATTTCCTTAGATAAAATTTTAGCAATAGGCTCTAGTGAAAATTCTTCTGCCTTTTTGCCATCAGGTCGTCCTAAATGAGATATTAATATTAATTTTGCTTGTCTATCTAATAGATATTTTAGTGTTGGTATTGATTGTTTAATGCGGTAATCATCTTTAACTATGCCCTCTTTAATTGGAACATTATAGTCTACCCTGACTAATATGGTTTTATTTTGGCAATCTATATCTTCTATTGTTTTTTTACTAAACATTTTTACTACTCAAGCATCCTAACTTTAATGGTATCAGTCGTTCCAACTACGCCTGGATACTTACCAGAGACAGTTACCACTATATCTCCTTTATTAAATACTCGATTGTCTCTTAGCCAATCAGTTAATTTATTGGCTGCTTTTTTCTCAGCAGGTCTTAAATAAGATTCAATACCATAAACAATAGCTAGTTGATTAACTGTTCTCTCATCGTTAGTTACTGCAATAAGTGGTATATCTATACGCTTCGCGGCTATATGGACAGCTGTTAGTCCAGACTTAGTCTCGGCAACAATTGCCTTTGCATTAATAGTTTTAGCCAACTTAATAATCGCTTCAGAAATTGCCGTTTGCATAGAATGATCAGTTTCATTATTAAAAGATACGCTTAGGGGTGAGTGCATTTCGGTATAGCGAATTATCCGTTGCATTGTTTTTACCGCTTCAATCGGATAGTTACCACTAGCCGTTTCATCACTTAACATCAAACAATCGGTACCTACTAATACAGCCGTAGCAACATCAGACACTTCAGCCCTAGATGGCTCAAGCTGCTCAGTCATACTTATAAGCATTTGAGTGGCTACAATTGTAGGGGTTGCATGCTTTTGTCCTAAGCCGATTATTTTTCGCTGGACAATTGGGATACTTTCAGCCGGAGTCTCAACCGCTAAATCTCCTCTGGCAATCATAACAACATCAGATTCAATTACGATCTCTTCTAAATTATCTATTGCCGACTTTGTTTCTATCTTGGCAATAATCTTGGCACTGAAGTTCATCGCTCCTAAAAGACTACTTAAACTTTTAATATCTTCAGCTGATTGTACAAAACTTAAAGCCACATAATCTATATCTTGTGAAGACCCATAAACTAAATCTGCTTTATCCTTAGGAGTTATGACGTCTCCTTTAAAGTCAGTATCAGGTACATTAATGCCTTTTCTTTTAATTAAGATGCCGTCGTTTAGCATGTCTACGTAAACGACACCATCTTTTATTGACGATACTATGCCATGGACACGTCCATCAAAAAGCATAACTCTTTCACCACGTTTTACTTTCAAACTTAAATCATACTGAGTTGGTATATGACCATTTTTACTAAAATCAGCCATATACTCTAATGGTAAGGTTTGACCTTTATGTACGTTAATAATACCCTCAAAGTCGCCTAGGCGGATCTTTGGTCCCTGTAAATCTTGAATTATAGCCACCGGTTGGCCCAGTTGCTTAGACGCTTTTCTGATCCATTTTATTTGAGCTGTTCTTTCTTCATGACTACCATGAGAAAAGTTAAGTCTAATCGCGTTAGCTCCTGACTTAATTAACTCCACTACTAACTCATAACTGTTTGTTGACGGCCCAATAGTAGCAATGATCTTTGAACGACGCCAGTCTTTTATAGGGCTATTCTGTTTTTTGTTGTCTTTATTGCCCACCATATTAAACTTAAGTATATTGATCTAGAGAGAAAATTAAAAGGGCAGTGTCAAAAAGATCTTATATTTTATTGTGGATAAAATTATATTTTAATGCTTGAGCTGCACTTAATGTCCTAAGATCGACCTCATCAAAGCCTATCCTATTCATCTCTGAAATAGTCCAGCTACCCGTAACTGGATTAATACTTTCCACGAAAGCAACATGGCCTAGCCCACCTAATGCATTAGGATCTTGCATAATAGAACCAACCGTTGGTATATGGTTGACAACATAGCCATCTTTAGCCGCCCTTTCAGCCCAAGTAATTGCGTTTCCCCAAGTGTTTGGAATAGGCTCACCAATCTGCATTCTTTTTAACGACACCCAATATGTACAGTTTCCATATGCATATAAATCTGAAGCAATCCTTGGCTGCATAAACAAGCTCACACTGCCTTTAGCCAAAGCACCAATATTGGTAGTACCAACTAATGCAACTATCGGCAGCGATACAAGTAAGAGAAGAATTAATAGTGATAGATATACCATTCTTCTCATGATCTTTAAAATTGAGCTAGCTCGTTTGGATCAGTAGTTATAAGAGGATGCTCGCTACTAGAGGCGACAACACTTAATGCAACATGATTTAAGTCAGCGATGATTAATGCTTCGCCTTTATCGCAAGTTAATAAATAACTTTGTTCATATTCGCTTAACTGAAACTCGCTAACAACATTCTTTATAGTTGTTGTGTCTTGTCGCATTAATATCCTTAAGGCACTTTGCGAGGCTATCGCCCGACCATATTCACTGGCTATAAAATCATTGGCTTGTTGAGAAATGATTGCCACACCCAACCAATACTTCCTAGCTCTTCGAACTAGACCAGAAATAAACCGGGCACTTTGTTCATGCTCTAGCAAGAGCCATCCCTCATCAATTACTAATAAACGTTTTTGGAGGTTTTCTTTAACCCTATTTTGCACATAATTAGCAATGACCATCATCATGATCTGCCTTATACTATCGGGTAATTCTTTTATATCAAAAACAACTAATCGATTGTCTAAATCTATGTTAGTTGGTTGATTAAACGTTTTTGCTAATGATCCAGTAATATATTTATCTAAACGTTCTGCTAACCTTAGCTCATCATTTAATATTAACTGGTGATAAAAATCTTCTAAAATTGGTTGCTTACTTTTATTCTGCCTATAAATCGCCATAATGGCTTTATCCACAACGGCTTTTTCTCTTGCACTTAATCCGTCTACCATTAACGAAATAATATCTGTTAAATCTTGGATATGTTCTGCTGGGTTACGTTTTTTACTTCCTGAGATATTCAGATCAAAGGGATTTAGATGCTGCTTAGAGGCAACAGAAAGTTTTACTGAAATGCCACCTACCGACTCGGCTAACCTGAGATATTCCTGCTCAGGATCAATTACGATGACACTGACTCCTTGCATTAATTGACGAATTATTTCTACTTTAGTCGCATAACTTTTACCACTTCCAGACTGAGCAAAGGTAATACTATTAGCATTATTAAGCGAAAATCTATCCAACATAACCAATGAACTATTGGACTTATTAACTCCATATAAGATGCCATTTTCATGAACCAATTCAGAAGAAACAAATGGCAAACATAAGGCCGCCGAACTACTGTCCATATTTCGCTTTTGTCTAAGCTTGTCCTCCGCTCTCGGCAAGATAGATTGTAATCCATCCAGTTGTTGGTAGTGAGCAATCTTGGAATAAAATAAACGAGCAGATAATGTCGTTTCGATAATTTTAGTAAGTTTGTTTAGCTCAGCTAGACTATTTGCCATAAGCGTAATATAGATAGATATTAAAAATAGTTTTTCCTGTCCTCGTTGAATTTTATCCCTTATAGCAGTAGCTGATTCCAATGGGTCAGTAATTTCCGATCCAACTATCTTTCCAGCCTTAATCATCGCCCTCTTGGTTGACTCTAACTCAGTTATTTTTCTATTAAGCTTGGGCAGTGCAGATAATGCATCTACTTCATCTAAATGAAACGATATATCTACGTTATGGTTAAAATTAATTAAGTTATCTAACCATCCGGATTGGGCAACAAAAGGATAGCCAGAAATATATAACGTCCTAATGAACTGACCATCGATTAAGATATGGTCGGGCATTACTTCTAGAGCAGAATAACTGACAAGCTTTATTTGATCTTGATCACCAAAACATAAAGCATGCGGAGTCTTCTTTTTAGTTAACAACTTCATTTATCCGCCTTTATCCAAGCCATATGAGCCGTCTTTAAAGCAGCAGAAGTTAAGGGCTGAATCTTTGCTTGCTGAGGATTATAAAAAGTATAGTAAAGATTAAGTATTTCTAATCCACTTAAGACTCGAACGTTCATTCCTAGGCGTTGCAAGCCCTTAACTATAATCTCTGTTCTTAATGCCAGCTGTTCTTTGGCCAAATCAAAATCTGCTTTCATTGGCATATTTAACGGTATGACTACATAGAAACTTCGACTCAATATATGATTAACGCTTACTAATCCCCTTATAAAGGCGGCATAACTAATAAGCTGCTTTTTATAAATTGCTACTTCCTCTTTTTCCGCTCTCATATCTATTTCTGACAAATAAGCATCCAGATCAATCTCACGTGTCCTGATTATTATTTGAAGAGACCAACCTAAAGAGTTTAGAAAACTTTGATAGTTTTCAATGATCGCATCCTGTTCGGCGTCACTTTTAAGTTCAAAATTAATAGAAGAGGTTTCTATTATGGTTCGATAGTTACCTCTTGGCAGAATAAGCACCTCGTCACGCACTTCTTTAAAGCCAATTTGTTGACGATAAGATCCTTTTTTTTGATTAATCAATAATTGCATTTATACTACCTTCTTTATCTGTAAAATATTTAATCTTTCGATTAACTAAAGCTCGATCCATAAAAGAAACCTCGGCTAAGGAAGGATGAATGGAAATGGGTTTAATATTGTCTTGGCTATCTTGTATTTGCATGCCTTGCGTAACCTCTTCGTTAGATTGACTACACTCACATGCATTCTCATCTTCAATTGAACGTAAATAAATATGCGGCATTAACAAGTATCTAGCTATTAGGGCTAACCAATTAACTAACAGACGCTCTTTAACTCTTAAAGCCAGTAAAACAATAGGCAATCCAAGCAATAATAAGATAACTACCTTATCAGCTGTAACCTTCATGATTGGTGGAATTAAAGCAAAAATAACTGCACTTAGAAAAACAGGTGCAACAAGTAGTATTAACTGGGTTAACGTTAAGTTTCCAGTAATTGTATCTTCATGATTAGTAATCTGCGCCGGTATAACTGATGCTTTCATTACTTCTTATTCCTTAAAAGTTCACCCGAACCTAAATTTGGTTGTTCTTTAATAGCTAAAGGCTTAGACTCTGGCAATATCCTATTTATGCCTAAGCTTACAGCTGATGCCATTGGTGACAAGACTTCACCAACACCACTTCTAGTAACGACAGCCACAGAACTTACTCCATTCATAAAACTACCACCTAGTCGCCTTGCGGTCTTTGGACCTAAACTTGCATAATTTAGCTGCATAAGAACTCCTTGGGTTTTAATTAAAGCTATCAATGTGGCCAATCCAAGCAATAACGCCATTATTGGACCTGAGCCTGAACTACTACCTTGTGCTAGTTGGGCAAATAATGATCCAGCAAGACTTAAAATAATGACATGTATAAATAGCACAAAAATTGTCGATAAATAAGTTTTAAATACATTCTCGGCAAAATCTCTGAAACCAGGCATCAACCAAAGCAATATAATAAGCGGAGATAACACTCCACCTAGATAAATAACCACTATTCGACCAATATAATAGATTAGTAAAATAACCGTAAAAACCATTAGAACTATCAGGATAAATAATGCAGCAATACTATAGCCAGAAACATTGGAAATAACTGTCATCAAACTATTCCAAGGAGTTACATTACCTACTCCGGCACGTAAAGCAGATATCATAACATTAGACAAACCGATTATTGCATCAATTAAATAAACTGAGCTATTCATTAATACAAAAGTAAATAACAGTTGAGGTATTAAATTGCTCAAATTAACATCTCTTAGACCCAACTGACCGGCACTCATTACATGAAAGCCAATCATTGCTATAACTAGCACAAATAACCCATCGGCCATAGCAGTAGATATGACCCATAAATGCATAACGCTAGAGTTAGCTGTTAAAAGAGGTGTTGCTTTAGTAAAATAATTCAAAGCTTGAATAAAAGGACTGGCTACAGACTTAACGACTACCATTAATAAGCCACTTATTGCTTTAATCAAAACGTCGACCAAACTACCTGAAGAACTAGATGTTTTAATTGGCTTAAGGGCAGGCAACTGGCTACTTAAGGCAGTAGAGTGCGGTGAATAAGCATGGATTAAAATAAGACTTATTGCTGATGCTCCTAAAACAATAATCAGTCCAATTAAAGCTCTAATTATGATATGTTTAGCTCTTTCAAGCTTAGTAGGATTACCAGCACTAGTTATGTATTTGATGCCACCCCAGACTATAAAGAATGTACACAATAGCAAGGCAATAATTGTCATATCAGCTAAAGTTTTACCGACATAGCTTTGGATAATCGACATACCAAAAACTGTCCCCATATATTAACCTCTAACCACCAAAGGCCGAAGTAGCGAGACTTGCCACTATATTACTTATTACAAATGCGGCAATAGTTATTGCCAATCCCAATGCCGAGAAAACTATAGTTCGTTTAGCATGTTCAAGATTATGTGGATTACCTGAGCTAGTTATGTATTTAAAGCCACCTAGTACAAAAAAACCAGTCGCCACTAAACCGGCTATACCACTTAGCGCCGTTATAATACTTCTGATAAATGTATCAATTTGAGCCATATTTGCAGTGGCCGCAAAAACAGTTTGACTTAAAAAAATCGGTGCACTCACAGTTACAAAGCTAATATTCGTAACTAGTTTTTTGCTTATTTTCATCTTATTCATCTACCCCTTTTATATGGTAGAAATTATATGAATTTGATTTTTATTTTCGCAAACAATAATTTATCTAAATATAATAAAAACGCTTATTAGATAAGCAATTATAGCTATCCAAATACAAGCCTTGTTTCATGGAACCATATCTTAGAAAAAGATCATTAAAGCATAAGTTAAAAAGGCTACATCAAGCTAATGCCTATTTAAGTTAAAAAAGAATTAAATTAATTTACTTATTCCAAAGTGAGCGAGCAGGAATCTTAGTTTTATCAATTCTACTAGCATAACGTGTAGCGATGTCTTTGACTTCTTCAAGTAATCCATCGTTTAAAGTTGTTGGATTAAGTCCCAAGCTAAGAAACTGGTTATTTTGAACAATAAGCTCATTATCTTTAGCCTCATTTCTAGGATTTTTAACATAGCTAATTTTCGCTCCAGTCATCTTAGATATAAGTTCAGCCAACTGTTTAACTTTATATGTTTCGGTTACCTGATTAAAAATTCTTGGCTTATCGCCAGCTTCAGGAGGATGCAATATTGCTAATTCAACACAACGGACAGTATCCCGAATATGTATAAAAGCCCTTGTTTGACCACCGCTGCCATGTACGGTAAGCGGATGCTTAACTGCCGCCTCCATCAAGAATCGGTTTAATACCGTGCCATAATCACCATCATAATCAAAACGATTAATTAATTTTTCATCTAACGCCGTTTCTTTAGTTTGCGTTCCCCATACTATTCCTTGATGAAGATCAGTAATGCGCAATTGATCATTTTTGGCATAAAAAGCAAACATTAATTGGTCTAATGTCTTTGTCATGTGATAAACAGATCCCGGATTGGCTGGATGAAGAATCTCTCGCTCTAATTGTCCATCAGGTGTGTCTAGTGTTACTTTTAAATAGCCCTCAGGAATAGGAGCCGATCCTGACCAGCCATATCCATATACTCCCATAGTACCCAAGTGAACGACATGCGCTGTTACTCCAGAGTCAACAATAGCGCATAACAAATTGTGAGTAGCTCGCACATTATTATCTACCGTATACCTTTTAGTAGTTGAGCTTTTCATCGAGTAAGGCGCCGCTCTTTGTTCTGCAAAGTGCACGATAACATCTGGTTTATACTGTTTTAATAACTGAACTAGCTTGTCGTATTCATTGGCAATATCTATATATTCAAATCCAACTGATTTATTGCTTACTTTCTTCCATGCATCAAGTCTTACGCCAATAGGTGAGATAGGCGTTAATGACTGAACCTCTAATAGTACATCAATTTGTCTTCTGGATAAGTTATCTAAAATCGTAACATCCATACCTTTTGCAGATAAATGAAGTGCTGTGGGCCATCCACAAAATCCGTCGCCTCCTAATATCCATACTTTCATATCTTCCTCCTTACGCTTATTTAATTATATCAACCAGTGTTTAAGCTGAGAAATAACCATAATCATTATGAAACACAGCTTAGTAAATACTTAATCTTTTTGCTCAAAGCTAACGTCAACTTCTTCGGCAGGTGGCTTAATATATACCTCTCTTTCGATATACATCCTTAAGGCTCTTCGGTCAGCACTAGTTAAGCTATCGTTAATTAAGCTACGTGGCCATAGTTTTAGCGAAATAACACTATCAATCTCTGCTGCATACAACAAGATTCTAACTTGAAGATAAATCCAAAACAGAACAACAAATACTAACGCTAAACTACCATATAAAGAACTAAAATGCTTTAGTTCATGCGTGATTAAAAAACCACCAATAAATTGAATTATCTGTAAACCAATCGTGGCCATAATTGAACCGATTATAAGTTCTTTATATGCTATAGACTTTGACAAGCTTAATTTATATAACAATAATAAGAATACAAAAGTAATGATAAAGCTGACTATGGCCGTGATAATTTTAATGAATATATTTTTTGCACTGCCAGTAACATAAGCTGACATAAAGCCAGTGGCTATAAAACCTAAACCACCAAGCAGGATTATCTCAAATGAACGAATAATTGATTTCAGTCCACTAGGCCTTTCAGATTTAGGTACTTGCCATATATGATTCATGGCCTGCTGCAAGGCACTAGCAACTCCTCGTGCACCGTATATTATCAATAAAAGACTTACAACTAAAGCTGCGCCAGCTTTTTTTTCGGCATGAATATGACTCTGAAGCCAATGTCCCACTAAAGGAAAATAAACATTTAATGATTTAATTATAGGAGATTTTAAATTCGCATTTCTAAGTATCGATATTTCAGTAATAGACAAAGCAGCTACTAATAACGGGAATAAGGCTAAAAATCCATAATAAGTAACTAGAGCTGTTTGATTGCCTGTTTGATCCTGTGAATATTTTTTTAAAATTGCTAAAACAAAACCTATACGTCTATGGGATAATTGAAACTTATTAATTCTAAGTCCGACAGAGCGAAGAAATCCACTCTTACCACTAGTTTTTTTTATTTTTGTATTATTGTTTGTCATACCGTTGCATCATTTATGATTAGAGTTTTTAATTGTTTTATCGATGAAACGCTTAACATGCTTTAGGTCATTTAAAAAAGTTAATTTATTTTCAATATTATGCCTAGCTTTTTTAATTTTACGTTCAATAATTAATAAAGCCAATGCTACTACTAAAACAAATATTATCATTAGCACGAAATAAACAATAGCCGTATAATCAGTTACTTCTTGTAGTGTCGACATTATTAAATCTCCATTTGGTTAAGGTTAGTACTTTGCTTTACTTTTACTTTGCACTTAGATTTCAACGTACTGCTTTTAGAATTTGTTATCATCATACCAACCGCTAGTCCTTGCATAAATACAGACGTTATATTTGCTTTTGGATATCTAGATTCTGCCATTATGTTTGATCAGTCCTCCTATTGTAATAATAACTATAGGCTAGCAACAACTATAGCTTATTACTGTGAGAATACTCGCTTATCCCTTAAACAACAAACCGATAAGATAACCAGCAACTGCGGCTCCCATTCCTATTAAGACCATTTCAAATACACTCTTAGTCTTGCTTCCAAGATTAATAGTTGCCTTATATATTCCAATTGCTGCCAATACGGCAATCGACAATATAAGCGATAAAATAATGGCACTGTTAGGTTTTAAAACAAAGAAAGGTATTAGAGGAATAAATGCACCAACAAGCGTCGAAACACCAACGATATAAGTATATGAATATACATCTTTTTTTACGATCGGCTTTAATTCCAATTCTTCGCGCATCATAGTATCGATCCATAACTTATCATTTGCCGTAATGTGATCGACGATATCATTAAGTAACTGACCACTAAAACCTTTATCCTTATAGATATTTACGATTTCTTGTCTTTCTTGATCAGGAAATTCCTTTAGCTCTTTGGCTTCCCTAGTTTTTTCAGCGGCGTAATGATCTCGATCGGCCATCATAGATGTATAGGCTACTGCGGCCATTGAAAGTGTTTCGGCAATAATAGTCGCTAATCCACCGGCTATAATAACCCTAGTGGTATTGGTAGCGGCCGATAATCCAAGCAGCAAACCAAGTATACTAACAAGCCCATCCTGACCACCAAGAATAACATCTGACAATCTATTGCCTTTTTTATGAGGTTTATGTTGCGGTGCGTCGTCGGATTTCATCTTAATTTATATCTACTCCTATAAGATTAACTTTAACACTTTTCAATGACAACAATAACATAGCAAACAATTAAAATGTATCTATATAATTTTTTCGTTTAAGAAAAGCTCATTTTTATTAGTTAAATAATACTAGTTTGTTATTATAAAACAAATGATTAGAAAGCAGTTATCTAAAGTAAATGAAATAAATAGGCAGAGAAATACTTATAAAACTCTAAACATTATTGAAATTAACAAATCTAATTTAATCGATAACTCTCTACTTTTCCAAGGTCTCAATCCAGATAAAAAAATTATTCCTGTACTAAAATCAAATGCCTATGGTCATGGATTACGTCAGGTCACCACTATATTAAACGACATAGATTGTTCCTTTATAGCCGTTGATGGTTACTTTGAAGCTCATAAGATTAAATACTTAACGAAACATAAAATTTTAGTAATGGGTTATGTTTTACCAGAAAATGCAAAACTCCTAGATAGCAAAACATGTTCTTACGTTATACAAGATATTGAATCATTGATATCTCTAACTAAACTGAAAAAAAAATTCAATATACACATGGAAATAAATAGTGGCATGAATCGTTTAGGTATCAAGCCTAGTGAGATTGACTCATATCTCAAAGTTTTAAGTCAATACGAGAACTTAGAACTAGAAGGTGTTATGACTCATTTATATGATGCCGATAATTCAAATGATATTATAACAAAACAACAAACTGAAATATTCGACAACTGCGTAAAACATATCATTAAAAAAGGCTTTAATCCAAAATACATTCATATTGCTCAATCCGCAGGAAGTGTAAAATGCAGAAGTAATTATGCAAATTGCATAAGAATCGGAATAGGTCTCTATGGAATTAATCCTCTTAACCCAGTTGATAAAAAATACTATTTACTCGAGAATCTAAAACCAGTACTAGAGCTTAAAAGTACTATTATCAAAATACATAATCTAAAAGCCAAACAAAGAATTAGCTATAACGGTATTTATCAAACTAAGACTAATCAACGAATAGGAGTATTGCCAATTGGCTACTATGAATGGGTGCCTCGAGAACTAAGCAACATTGGTACTTTTAGCAATAAAAAACAATTATTACAAATTAGAGGACGCGTCTGCATGAATCACACTATGATTGATTTATCCAAAACTAAATTAAAAAAAGGCGAAATAGTAACATTAATTAGTGCCAACAAAAATATGCCTAATTCTATTGAGAATATTTCAAAACAATATGGAATGTTTAGCTATTCACTACTTACATCTATTAATGAAACTATACGAAGAGTAATTATTTAGAGATAATGAATTACTTAAAACTTACCAGCCCTTAAATAATAAGGGTTTTTTAGTATCTAGATGTAGTGGTTTAGCTATTTTATATGGAAGAAGTCTAACAAAAGAAACTGCCATCATACCTACACCCAAGGCACCAACAAGATCAATGGGAGCATGTGCCCCTAGATACAACCTAGAGAAAGCAACTAATATGATCCATACTACCGAAACCCAACGCCATTTTTTAGGTAATAACATCCATACTGTTAATGCCATAGCAGTTGCAACCGTCACATGAGCCGATGGAAAACTATTATAGCCCGTTTCAGGAACTCTTAAATTTAAATGGTGATGCAGCATTATGTAAGGTCGAGGTTCTTTTATAATAGCCTTGATAACCTCTGTAACAGCTCCAGCACCACCAACCGTAAAGAAGAATCTCCAAGCTAATCGAAAACGTTTAAATAATAGGGGTATTAATACGCAGGCAGCTATTCCATAATACGAACCTAAGGCATCGGTTATTATAACTACTGGTGTTTTTATAGAATTTGAGAGATTATTGAAATCATAAAATATTCTAGCTTGAAATCCCGTTAATTGATGCATCGCGCCGATAATTGCCGCCGGTATTAAAATGATCAATCCGATGATAAAACTAATAATATAAGAACGAGGATAGTTATTATAATTAGTAGCTAAATCTTTGTTAGCTTGGGCTTTATTTTGATCCATTAAATAAACATTATAAGTATATTAGTTAATTAGTACAAATAAATTCTATAATGGCATAAGTAAATCATAATAATTTGTATATGCCTAAATATAACTTTATAAAACAGAAAAAATTAATTACTAATATTGTCTTTAGTTTTTTAATAGTAATCCTGTTAGTTGTGCTAGCCTTGAAACTGCCTAATATTAATCAGACTGAAAATCTGTTATTAAAAAGCAACAAAATCTTAGATTTATATGTTGGATTATTTGTTCTTCTAACCTACATAGCCTCGGCCGGAACTTTTTATATTTTAGCAATCAACAAAATTCCCCTACTTAAAACGTTATTAATCCAATTTGCATCAACTACTCTAAATAGACTTTTCCCTTTGGGTATTGGATCAGCCGGAACAAATTTTATCTATCTAAATAAACTTAATCATACAAAATGGCAAACTGCTACTGTTATTGCTGTTAGTAATATATCTGGAGAAATAGCCGATATAGGCCTAATTGTCTTAGCCTTAATATTTTATCCTTTAAAACTACAAAAACTCAGTTATCCATCATGGATATTTTATATCTTAATAGCAACAATTTTGGTTGGCATAACTATTGCTACTCTATTACTAACCCGCTCTAAAAGAAAACTCACTAATTCATATAAAAAATTTATAACAGAATTAAAGTATTATAATAAACAACCCAATAAACTTATTATTGGTTTTTTATTTTCACTATGTTTGTCTATTGCGAATGTTGCAGCATTATACTTTAGCATATTGGCATTAGGACTTAACCTCAACATAGTAGCAGTGATATTATCTTTTAGTTTAGCCCAATTTCTAGGAAGCTTAGTTCCAATACCTGGAGGTGGTGGTGTCTTAGATATTAGCCTAGTTGGTGCTTTAGTTGCTTATCATATGCAACTTGATCAAGCGATTGCAGCTGTTTTTCTTTTTCGCTTAGAAATATTTTGGCTACCTCTAATTATAGGAATACCGGCGTTAATAATATCTAAAAATAAACGTTATATCTAAGCTTTTCTTAAGTTGCTATAGACATTACTTGATATTATCTTTTACTTAATGTTATTTTCATTCATACCGGCCAATCGTGTTGCTTCTTCGTGCAGTGCAGATCTAGATAAATACTCCATTCCAGGATTAGTATTGACTAATTGTCTGCTAAATTGTCTTTCGTCCCATAATTCTGCTACTACGTTTGCTCCTAATAACATCAACTTCCCAATAACCGATTGACCAGGAACAATATAGCCCTCTCCCATAAAACTAACATACCTTTCTAAGCGCGCATTACTATCAAGGTATCGTTTAGCTGAGCCTTCTAAACTAGTATTTCTCTTGCTTGTCGGTGACATATAGATACAATATACCTAAATATATATATTATTAAAATAGTTTTTTATGAACTATCCAGATTAAACAAAAATAGCCGTTTCTGCTCACCTATCTAAATCAGAGAGCAACAATTAACTCTTTATAGTTGATACTATGACTAACTAAAGATAAAAGCTATTATAAACCGTTCCCAAGAATACTTAATGTATGGGCTTTTCTGAGAGTCACATTAGCCTTAAGAGGGGTTTGTAATGCAGCTATAACCATTTATTGCCCAATTACCATCTACATATTTAAGGGCTACACGAGGAACTTGATTATATTGTTTTGTTACATCTTTACCTGAAATTGTTTTATAGGTTAACAATACTGTTGCAGAATTTCCATTTATTGTTGTTGTGCCAAGGCCAAAAGCACCAGGAAAGTTATTTGTACAGCCAACTCCTTCCTGTCCTGCGGCTGAAAGTAAAGTTCCATTATCCACATTTAATTTAAAACTAGGTGTAAAATAACTTGAATTAGCATCTACATAAGTTGCAGCCGATACACCTTGAGCGGTTTGACTTCCCTCAGTGGCATTTAATAAAGCAGTTGCTATTGTAACGGCCCTTGTTCCGGCAAACTGAGATGTTTCATTAGATGGTTTAGCTGTCTTATGTGTTGATGTATTAGTTAAACTAGTCACTGGAGAGGCTATCTTGTGGTCACTATGATAGATATACCAACCTGCGAATACAACTAATATTAATACTATCAGCATTAATAAAACTTCAATCGTACCAAAACCAAATTTATTTATATTGTTTTTCATTATTTTTTATATGTTAAGCATACGCCTATTTAACTTATCTAGCAATATTTATTACTACATTATTAAATAAATTAGTCTGACATTTTGTTCTTTTCAACATTCATCATTCGCAACATGGGTAAACTTCCATTTTTAATAAATCGATAAATTAACCAAGCTGCTAATGATAAAAATATAATATTTAGGATAGTTGTGTAATTCCAGCTGATACCTAAATGGATTATACCTAATTGATGATGTTTAGGAATAAGATTAAATAAATAAAATATTAACTCTATTAAATAGCCACTAATTACCATAGCAACATAAAATGAAATAAAAATAAAAGAAGCCATTTTAAGACCATAATACTTTTTATATATAAATAGAATCGGTAAAATTATTAGGTCTGCAAAAATAAAACTAATAACTCCCCCAAAACTTATTCCGCCGTTCCATAAGACGGCCGCTAGCGGGATGTTCCCGACTGAACATACAAAACTTATTAACGATACCAGTGGACCTATAATAGGTCCCCATATATTAGCCAGCAAAGGACTTGAGCTTAAAAATAAACTATGCCAAAAACTAAGAGGAATCCATGCAGCTAATGCCCCGGCAATCAATAAACCAATAAATATATCTTTAATAACGGCAGCCCATTCCATAACAAAAATATCTGACACTGACTTCATGCCAGGAGGAGAAAAGAATCTTTGTGCTAAGTTACCATCTATATTAATACTCATATCCATGGCAGCATGACCTTCCATAACACCAATTAATCCTTTATCTGCTTGAACCTGAGCTTTGTTTAGTAAATTCTTTCTAAGGAACATACGAAATATTACTGCTACAAGAATAATCATAAGAGGACCGCCAATAAATTCTGCCAATGTAAACTGCCAGGAAATTAATAATGCCAGGATAATGCCTAATTCAATAACTAAATTAGTTGAAGCAATTTCAAACGTCATTGCAGCACTAAAGCTAGCACCTTTGCGCCATAATGTTTTAGCTAAAGCTACAGCCGCATAAGAACAAGAAGAACTAATAGCACCAAGTATGGTAGCCCAAAAGATAGATTTTATATTATCATCTCCTAATAAATTAGATATTGTCTTGCGCTTAACCAAAGCTTGAATAATCGAAGATAGAAAGAAACCCAATATTAAAGCCCATAAAATTTGCCAGGTCATTAAGCCGGATATCTTTAGCGCATCTAATAACTGATTAATCACCATAATTTTTATATATTAGCCTATCAACAGAATTAGCGCTAAATATAACTAGCTAATTATGTAGCCAGCAGCAAACTGCAATAAAGTATAGGTCCATGCCATCGAAAATATAATTAATATAACCGTATATCCTATTTTTCTATCTTTAAAGAAATCGAAAAGCATGAATTGCAATGGGAAGGCCATCAAGACGTACCTAGGATAACCTCCAAATTGACCACCGATTATAGGAATCAAAAGGAATAAACTAGTAAAAACTGAAAAACTTCTTCTTTTATTCCACCAATATACAACAGTCCATAAAATAGCTAATGCAAACACATAATCCACCCATCCAAAACTGCCAAGTTTAGTGATTAAAGAGCTTTGTAGCCAATGGTGTGTCTCTTGGGCTTTTAAGAACAATAACGGATTTTTTCTCGTTACATAAAGATATATCATGTAAAAAATGGCACCCAAACTGCCGATTACAGATGCTTTGAAAATATTAATTATTTTCTCTTTTTCTTCAAACAATATTAACGCAACAAATAGCACAATAAATACTCCATTAATCCTTGCAGCCGTAGCAAACATTGTCATTAAGCCGGCTTTAAGATATTTTCTTTCCAGGGCATAATAAATTCCACCTAGTGCAAATAAGGCAAATAGGCTTTCTGAATACGCAGCGATCATATACATAGCACTAGGGAACAAAACAAATAACAAAACAGCTTTGAGCGCAGCAGCATTATCTTTAATATTGAAAAATCGTTTAATAATTTTTAGATAAAAATAAATTGCACCAATAAAAGATGCCCAAGAAATTATTAACGCGCTATCTAACGGCGAACTAATAACTACATGAATAATAGAAGCTACTAGTGGGTATAAGGGGAAAAATCCAGTTACAAAAGCATTATTATATCCATGAACTGCGATAGATATATATCTTACCCCGTCCCAGCCTGCCAAAAAACTCAAAGCATTACTAGGCTCTAAAGTATAGTGAGATAATTTAAGAGGATTAGGTATAACGATTTGATTGTTCTCAAATCCCATAGCTACTCCAGAAAAGATTACCACCAAACCTAATATTAAAGACAAAAGCCAATCATTAACTATGACATAGGCATATAATTTATTAAATAAATTTATAACTCTTGCACTTAAAGCACTAATATTAAAATCCAACACTATGGCACTATTCTATATTTAAATCACTTGTTGCTATTATAATGTTCTTTTCTCTATTTCATACAGACTAAAACTCTATGCTGAGAAAAGGGCGAATATTTTGTTAATATAAAGGCACCCAATCTTTATATTAACTTATTTGTTCATCTAGAATAAATTTCTAAACTAAGTTTTTGCTAATAATCCTTAATCACTTTAACCTTATTAAATTTAGCTTGGCTTAATATTATCGGTCACTAAAATAGCAAGATACTGGTGAGCTAAGCGGCATAAATGATGCATCATAATAAGTAATCTTTGACTTGGCAGCAAGTTCAAAGCTCTGTTTAGCCAATTCGGCTGTGTTTTCGACAAAAGTAATAGGTAACTTATATAGTTGAACTAGCACAGTGCTTGGTCAACTAATCCCACGAACTCTTCATGTTCATCCATCCAGGTGCCACCACCATCTTTTTGTGACCGCTCCGACGTTATCAAAATGCTAAGAGCCAGAGATAATAGTAGTACTGTCCTGGACCCAATATACTGAACAAGTTACGTAAAGCTAACTAGTACTCCATTATTTATCAGAGATACAAATTAATTAATTCACGAACAATTCCGCAAAGATTAGTTGAAAAACGTGGTGAACCACCTAAAGTAAACTGGAATCAAATCTGTTCTGAAATCACTCAGTGATATAAGCTATTAG
>DAHXNJ010000063.1 GCA_027365445.1 Candidatus Saccharimonadota bacterium
AGCCTAATCCGATGCCGTTAGAGACGGTAGCTCCAGTAATCGGGGCTGTCACAATCGAGTCGGAGCCGGCTTGCTGGCCGTAGCCGGTATCTGGTGTTTTAGGTCAGAAGTAAAAATACTAGTTATGCTATCAATATAATACAGTGAGTATTACAAAAAACTCCCCTAAAACGAGGAGTTTAAACATAGGCGTTATGGAGGGCCAGGAGGGACTTGAACCCTCGACACCCTGCTTAAGAGGCAGGTGCTCTAACCAGCTGAGCTACTGGCCCTTAGATTTACACCAAAACTTTATCAGAGTACACCATATATATGCAATAGATCAGGAAGTTTATTTATATTTTTTAATGATGATATAAGTTGCTTTGGTACAATGAGTTGTAATGAAATTATTATTAGGCCGAGAATTAGCGGGATTTATTAAAGAAAGACAGGCACATAGCGTGCGTTCTCTTAGATCTAGTTATCGTATTGTTCCTAAATTGGCCATTATAGATACGGTAGATAATCCGGTGATAGATTTATATGTCAAGATGAAACAAAAATATGCCGAAGATATAGGTGCAATGGTCGTTATGTATAGAATTAAACAAACAGATGTTGCTGAAACGTTAACTAAACTTAATAATGATAGCTCTGTTCATGGAATAATAATTCAATTGCCTCTTGAAGATCCTTCTCAAACCGAAGAATTGGTTAATTTAGTTAATCCCGACAAAGATGTTGATGCTCTAGGTAAAAAAGCAAAATTTGACCCTGCAACTCCTATGGCAATACTATGGTTATTATCAGGCTTTAACATTGATCTGCAAGGTAAAAAAATTGTGCTTGTTGGGCGGGGTAAGTTAGTTGGTAGACCGTTAGAGAAAATACTTCTATCTAGTGGTTTTGACGTGACGACTACTGATAGCTCAACTAAGAATCTGAAGTCAGTAACATTGGATGCGGATATTATAGTGACCGCTACAGGCCAACCCGGGATACTCACAAAAGACATGATTAGGCAAGGTGCGGTAGTGGTTGATGCCGGGGTAGCGAGCGAAGATGGTAAAACAGTAGGCGATGTGGCCAAAGAAGTATATCAAAGAGATGATCTTACCTTAACGCCAGAAAAAGGAGGGGTTGGTCCTCTGACTATATGTGCACTTTTTGATAATGTTATTAGGGCCGCTCAAAGCACTGTTAATAAATAAGTTAATTTATGAATACGATTGGTGTATTTGATTCAGGAATAGGTGGCAAATCGGTTGCTCTTGCAATCCAAAAAGCTTTGCCAAAAAATAAGATAATCTTTAGGAATGATCAAGAACATATGCCATATGGTAATAAAACCAATGACCAATTACTTAGTCTATCCTTACCGATCCTAAAAGATATGCAGCAACAATGTGATGTTATAGTTATTGCTTGTAATACAATCACTACAACAATTATATCAATTTTAAGACAAGAACTTGACGTACCTTTAATAGCTATAGAGCCTATGGTTAAGCCAGCGGCTAAATTAACAAAGACGGGTATTATTGCCGTATGTGCAACACCGGCAACTCTTTCTAGTCCTAGATATAAAGTTTTAAAAGAAGAATACGCTAAAGGAGTTAAGGTGATAGAGCCGGATTGTTCTGATTGGGCCTACTTAATCGAGAAAAATCAAATATCTGCTAGCGAGATAAGAGAAACTCTAAGTAGTGTATTAAAGGAAGGGGCCGACGTTATAGTGCTTGGCTGTACGCATTATCATTGGATTGAAAAAGAGATAGAAAACGAGGTGGGAGATAAAGCGTTAGTTATTCAACCCGAAGCAGCTATAGTTAATCGTTTGAAGCAAGTCTTAAAACAGCTTGCTTAAACTTATCGCCTCGATCTTTATAATTATTGAACATATCGAAGCTTGCACATGCTGGTGATAGTAGAACAACATCTCCAGGCTTAGTTAAAGATTGCGCGGTCGTAACTATTGATTGCATGTTATCACCCCCATATTGATAGTCGGCATAATTAATTTTTGTTAGGGATTCTTCTATTCTAGGTCCTTGGTTTCCGATAAGTACAACCGACTTGACCGCGTTTTTTTTAATAGTCATAGCTAAGTCATCATAGCTTGCACCTTTATCTGATCCACCAATAATTAAAATTATGGGTTGTTTAAAGGATTCTATAGCAACGATAGCCGTTTCTGGCGTCGTGCCAAAACTGTCATCATAGTAACTTACGCCATCTATTACCTTAACTAATTCTAGACGGTGTTCAAGACCATTAAAGTCTTTGAGTACTTGACGGATCTTATCTGTATCTTGTCCAATTTGCCAAGCAACAGTTACTGCTGCACATACATTTTGCCAATTATGTTCGCCAAGTAATCCAAGTTCACTTGTTGAGCAAATCTGCTCATTGGCAATTTCTACATAGCCATTTTTAAT
>DAHXNJ010000046.1 GCA_027365445.1 Candidatus Saccharimonadota bacterium
GTCCTCTGGGCTCATAAGTCCAATGTTCATTTTTGGGGCATATGAAAACACTGTCTCAAGTAGTAGACCGTGTTCTACATCGAGCTTCTTTGCAAGAGTTGCTGAGCTGCGCTCCCAGTCAAGTAATACGCCGCCTACATCAAATACAATCCAATGTGGTTTCATGTGAGCAATAATACAGGAAGCGGGTATGTCGCGCTAGGCGTGTGCAAGTCCCGGCTTTTTCTTGCCAAACAAATACTCTTGAACAGTACTACCAAGATGTCATGCCAATGCGTCATCTCATCAGTAATCAAGTGTAAGCTTTTACCTACCTGTTGTACCACTATATGCTTATGGCGAAAAACTTGTATAGTTTTCTATAACTCGTATAATAATGCAAAATATGCCCGATATACTTATAGAAGAAACTCAAATATTTGGTGAAAGAAGTTTTTATAGTGATTATAAGCAGTTGTCATGGCGAGATCAAACGCTTAGACACATAGGAGAGCATGTTACAAAAGCTGGATTTAAACTAGTTGAATATGAAGAAGGAAGTCTAAGTGGCAGTGTCCTAGATGAAGAGGTTATTCCCGATCTAGCTATATATAGAACACAAATTATTAATTTGTTGAGAATAAATCCGAATGAAATAAATTGGGATACGCATAACGGTAAAGAAGATAATCTATCACAAAGCATACTCTGGGCGGCAGGTATGATAAACCGTTATATTGAACCAGCAGAACATATAGGCCCAGCAAGGCATAGCCGTATATCTTCTGGTTCTCTTATTCCTGCATCTGTTCGCCTAAACTTTGTATCTTCATTTTTAGCTAATAAACGTGGGGTTAACTTAGTGGACGCACAAAGAAAGCGCATGAAAAGATAGTAGCTTTTGGTTAAGTTACTTTTAAATTTTTATGAGACAGAGTTGATAAAAGAAAGTGGAACTCTTTTAGATCTAAATAACGTCACCTAGATATAGATTCTCTGATTGGTAACTTGGTCATGTCTGGCTATTTAGAGTCTATTACGCAAAGTTAATTTGTCCAAAACAAAGGAGCTAAATTTACTTTGTGGCAAGGATTACTATTTATGATATATTTTGTATTATCATAAAACATAAAAAGTACTTTATATTTTTGATCATCTTGCTAGCTATCGCAGGGAGTTTTTATACTTATATCAGAAATAGTAATAAAATCGTAACTCCTAATAATAAAGTAATCTCTTCAGTCTCGAATCATCCAAGTAATATAAGCTGGATAGTTCAATATCATTTTTTGCCATTAGTAGAATCTAATAGTGCAGCTTTAAGTGAGTTTAGTAAATCGAATAAAATCTATGCAGTTTTATCTAATAAAGAATCTGTGAAAGGTGTTCCGCCAAATAAACAGTTTAATTTAGTGCCAACTGTCTATTTTAATAGCTATGATCAATTCTCTTCAGCACTCAGCAATAATAAAATCAGTAGCAATGTAAAAGCAGCGATTTTTGATGATTCTTCCGATACTCCATCTACTGTCGTACCTACCGTTGAAGCAAAGAATCCATATCTCTATGATCAAAAATTTTCATCGTTAGCTCATCAGTATGGTATGTTGTCGATGTGTGACTATATTCTGGGCAAAAGAATTGGCTCTAAGATCGGGGAAGCTCCACCTTGTGATGTTGCATTATTAAATTATTCGCAACAATCAGAGAGAAGTGCTAGTAAATATAAGAGTGTAGTAAGCTCAGCCATTGAAACAATACATAAGACAAATCCCAATATGCCTGTAATAGTCGGTTTAAGTACTAATCCTAGGGGATCAGTAATAACCGCTAATGAACTAGTTTCGTCCGTAAATGCTACGATAAACCAAGTTAATGGTTATTGGATAAGCATACCTAATAGTGGAGGAGTCGGTTGTCCAAATTGTAGTCCACAAAACCCTTCTTTATTGACTATGTTTCTTGAGCAGCTTAATAAATAGCAACCCTATTAAATAAAAGTTTTTACTTTATTCATTTTAATTGATTGTATAATTTCTAATTATGCATATGCTCATGTCCTTATTAAATATCTTTACACCAATTGTTATTCTTTTATTACTTTTGATTATTGCTATCTTAATTTTTGAGTTAGTGATGTTTATTAATGTTATTGGTAATAATCATATATCTCGTAGTACCAAGCTTCTATGGATTCTAGGCATGTTATTAATTCATCCTTTTGTAGCTATTGCATATTATTTTACTGATCATAAAAAGACCAAGAAGTAATACTGTGCTTTTTAATTGATATTTATCACTTTGCCAATAAATTAGTATATTTAAGTTTACAAAAATAAGTTATTCAAGCATACTGCATCAAATATGTCTGGTAATAAAAGAGCATTAATTGAAAGCCAAATATTAAGCTCGGCTATGGTTATGACCGAGGGCATAGTTATGTCTTCATA
>DAHXNJ010000015.1 GCA_027365445.1 Candidatus Saccharimonadota bacterium
AGGGCCAATACAAAAGATTGACTTTTTGAGCTATGACAATTAAAGTAGTTAATAGATGTCCGGCCAAAATACAAGGGTCGGATTTTTTAAATTAATAACTAAACAAACTAGGATAATAGATATGGAATTAGATTTCAAACAATTAAGCGTAGCAATAAGGTCAATTGCTGAAGAAAAAAACTTACCTGAAGACACTGTTCAAGAAGCGGTTGAGCAAGCACTAGCGGCTGCCTATAGAAGGGATTATGGAGATAGAGAGCAAGAGATTACCGTAAAAATGAATCTCAATACTGGAGAAGTAGATGCATACATTACGAAAGAGATTGTAGAAAAGGTTGAAAATCCAGCCTACGAAATAGCTCTTAGTGAAGCTCAGCTACACAAAAAAAATGCCAAGATTGGTGAATCAATAGAAGTTCATGAAAAGGTCGAAAGTTTTGGACGTGTTGCTGCTCAAACTGCTAAGCAAGTAATATTGCAACGTTTAAGAGAGGCCGAACGAGAGATTATAATGAATGAATACGAAGACAAAATAGGAACAGTAGTAAATGCAACTGTAAGTCGAGTTGAAGGCAGTGTTATTAGAGTAGATCTAGGTAAAGCTCAAGGTATAATGCCTAGAAGCGAACAGATCCAATCTGAAAGATATTATCCAGGCCAAAGAGTAAAGGTATATTTAAAGGATGTAGAAAGAGGCTTTAGAGGCCCACAGTTAGTAGTTAGTCGGGGTAATAAAGAATTTGTCGAATGGATGTTTCGATCAGAAGTTCCCGAAATGGAAAGTGGTGCTGTTGAGATTAAGACAATTGCTAGAGAGCCTGGCGTAAGATCTAAGATTGCTGTCTCGAGTAATGTTCAAGGAGTAGATCCAGTCGGCACCTTCGTTGGTGGACACGGAACTAGAGTTAATGCAGTGATGAGTGAAATTGGTGAACAAGAAAAAATCGACATTATTGTATATAGCGAAAACGTAAAGGATTTTATAACCAACTCATTAAGTCCAACCAAAATTAACAAAATTAGTATTGATGAGGAAAAGAAAAGAGCCACTATTACCGTGCCCGAAGATCAATTAAGTATAGCTATCGGCAAAGGTGGTCAAAATGTCCGATTAGCATCAAAACTTACTGGTTATGAGATAGATATAGAATCTGAAGACAAAAATAGCACTGAACACGAGCAAAAAGAACAAGAAGTTATAAAAACTCAACCGACGGGAAGAATTAAGAAAAAAACAGAGCTAGAAAGCAGTTTACTTGATGCAATTGAAGAGCATGGTGAATAAAGATTAATAGTCATAAAATAACAATAAAGCTTATTAGCACTCTTGACTCTTGAGTGCTAATAGCGGTAATATATAATTATTCGTTTATTATTGAAACGATAAGAAATAATGTAATAATAATTATATGATTACTAGGGTAATAATTCAGAATATACTTTTGCTTTTCATACTTGAGACATTTATTACAGCCCAGTATCAAGGAAAGGTGATATAAAAATATAATGATGCCAAACTCACCAGATTTTCAAGATTTTAGAAAACATCTTACTAATAATGCTTTATTAAGCCTTAAGCATGCAGATGCAATTGCCAGAAGTTTTGGAAGCGCATATGTAGGAACAGAGCACTTATTATTGGGATTGCTTGCTCAAGAAAATAGTATGGGCTCTAAAATGCTGGAAAATGTTGGCGTGACCCTTGACCGAGCTAGATTAGTACTTAATTTAACTCCCAAATCTTTTGTTATAAATATAGGAGCTAAAGGACTAAGCGAAACAGCTAAACTAACCTTAAGAAGTGCCTATGATATAGCCCAAGATTATTCTCAAGAATTTTGCGGAACAGAGCACATCTTATATAGCATTTTAAGTCAAAAAAATGCTCGTGCCACTAAGTTGTTAAGAGATATGAATGTAGATATAGATTCGCTAACTAAAGAGCTTGAGCAATTTCTTTCTCGTCAACAGTATGATGAACGTGATACTAATCTTAGTCCGTCACAAAGAACTAAGCATGCTAAAAAAACAGCTTTAGATTTCTTCGGTACAGACTTAACTGCCTTAGCCAGAACAGGAAAATTAGACCCAGTTGTCGGTAGAGAAATACAAATTGGACGAGTAATAACGATCTTAAATCGACGAATGAAAAATAATCCTGTTTTAATAGGTGAACCTGGAGTTGGTAAAACTGCAATTGTTGAAGGATTGGCCCAAAGAATCGTTACTGAAGATGTACCAGATAGCTTGCTCAATAAAAGAATAGTTATGATTGATCTAGCTGGCATGATTGCTGGCACTAAGTATAGAGGTGAGTTTGAAGATCGATTAAAAAAGGTAATGGCGGAATTAGAAAGAGACAAAAAAACTATTGCTTTTGTTGATGAAATGCACTTAATAGTTGGAGCCGGGGCGGCTGAGGGTGCAATGGATGCTGGCAATATATTAAAACCAGCTTTGGCCAGAGGTAAGATTCAGTTCATAGGGGCAACTACTACAGTAGAGTACACAAAACATATTGAGCGTGATGCAGCCCTAGAAAGAAGATTTCAACCCATTCAAGTTCCTGAAACAACACCAGCTGAAACATTGGCTATTCTTAAAGGCTTACGCAAGCATTACGAAGAATTTCATGGAGTTAAAATCAGTAATCAGGTATTAGAAGACGCAGTAATGTTGGCTAAAAGATATATCCAAGATAGATTTATGCCAGATAAGGCAATAGATCTAATCGATGAAGCATCGGCTCATATAAGAGTAGATAAGGTAAAGACAAGTCCAGAAGTTAGAAAATTAAACAAAGAGTTGCAACTAGTAAATATCCGAAAAGATGAAGCGTCAGATAACGAAGATTATCAGTTAGCAGCACACTTTAAAACAAGGGCCAGTCAAATTAATGAAGAATTAAATAAACTAGAGGCCTCGATTAAGCAAGACAAAGCTTTAGAACTTACAAGTGAAGATTTAGCTGATGTAGTTTCGAGAATGACCGGTGTACCTGTCAAAAAAGTAATAAGAAGTGAAGCTAAGTACTTATTAAGGCTAGAAAAAATAATAGGGAAATATATAGTAGGCCAAGATGAGGCTGTTAGTGCAGTCTCAAGAGCCGTTCGTAGAAATAGGAGCGGTATTGGAAGTGAGAAAAGACCAATAGGATCTTTTGTATTCCTAGGGCCGACAGGAGTAGGTAAGACAGAACTAGCTAGAGTACTAGCCAGAGAATTCTTTGGTAGTGAAAACAACATGGTCAAAATAGATATGAGTGAATTTGGTGAACATCATAATGTGTCAAGATTAGTCGGTGCACCTGCTGGTTTTATCGGTTATGAAGACGGTGGTCAATTAACTGATAAAATTCGTCGTCAACCATATAGTGTAGTTTTGTTTGATGAGATTGAAAAAGCTCATCCTGACGTATTTCATATGTTATTACAGATCTTAGAAGATGGTACATTAACTGACGCTAAAGGAAGAAAAATAGACTTTACTAATACTATCGTCATTATGACAAGCAATGTAGGAGCAGAAAAATTACAGAAAGAAGCCAACCTAGGGTTTTATATTACTGACAATTCAACAGATAAAAAGAAATTAGAGTCTATGCATGCACAAAATGAATCAAAAGTATTAGATGATCTTAAAAAGTTGCTGCGGCCAGAACTCTTAAACAGAATAGATAAGGTCATTGTCTTTAACGCCTTAACAAAGAAAGATATACATAAAATAATTGATCTTCAAATTGATGACCTTCAATCAAGATTACAAAAAAAAGGTATAGGTATAACTCTAACTCCAAAAGCAAAACAGTACTTATTAGATCATGGTTACGATGCCCATAATGGGGTTAGACCGCTAAGAAGACTAATACAGGATACTATTGAAGATAAAATGGCAGAAGAAGTACTAGATGAGCATTACGCTAAAGGCGATATAATACAGGTGGCCACCAAAAACGGTGAATTAGCCTACGCCACCCAGAATGAATAAAACAAATCAATTAATAGACACCAAGACACCTAAATGGCAATATGCACTGTTGACTTTAATATTAATGTTAATTGGATTAAGCATTTGGGCTATATTTAATGCCCAGAAGATCAGGGATTGGTACATTCTTGCCAACTATAAGCCTCCATTGTCAATTTCTCAGTTAGCTGGTTATGATACGATGACACCTTATGCAAAAAGACTTTTTTACGTTAATAAACCACAACTAGATAACAAGACTATATTTTCTAAAGTATGTCCCAATGGTACAGAACAGACATATGTTTTAGGCTGCTATCATACAGGCGATAATGGGATATTTTTATTAGACGTACATATTGCAGCCTTAAATGGCTTAGACCAAGTTACGGCGGCTTATGAGATGTTACATGCAGGCTATGCTCGTCTAAGTAACTCAAATCGTAATATCATTGATCAAAGGATGTGGAATTTTTATATTCACAAGGTTACTAGTACCGAAATAAAACGTCAAATGGCAGCTTATGCAGCGACTGAGCCAGGAGCTAAATATGACGAACTATATTCTGTTCTTGCAACAGAAGTAACAAGCTTGCCGTCTTCTATCAATAATCAATATAAAATATATTTTTATAACCGAGCCAAGATCGTGGACACATATAATAAATATCAAGCGGCATTTATTTCTCGAGAAAATCTTATTAATAAAGACGATAACACTTTGACATCACTTAAAAAAACCATAGCATTGAATGAATCTAAATTAAATATAGAGCAAAAAAATATAAGCTCTTATTTAAATACTATTAATTCTAATGGTTCAAATTTAAATCCTAGTCTATATAATCAGGAAATTACTCAGTATAATGCTTTAGTGAATAGTTATAACACCTTGATTGACCAAACTAGAGCTGTAATTAATAACTATAATACTATCGTTGATAGTAGAAATTCCCTGGCTCTTGAAGAGCAACAGTTAATTTCGGCTATAAGCTCAAAACCAGCCAAGGAATCATTAAAAAAAGGCTAGAATAACTTTTATGAATAAGGCTAACTTAAGAAAACAATATGTATGTTCTATCTGTAACTCAACTTACGATAGTTGGTCTGGCCGTTGTTTAAGTTGCGGTGAATGGAATAGCTTAGAGTTATCTGCGCAAGCTGTAAACTTAAAAACATCATTATCCAACAAGCTAAAATTAGATACCCTAAGTGGATTTGAGGTCAACGATGATCAAAGAATAGTCAGTGGTATGAGTTCTGTTGATCAAGTTTTTGGTGGTGGAATTGTACTAGGAAGTGTAAATTTAATTAGCGGTGAACCAGGAATTGGTAAGAGTACTTTATTGCTGCAACTTGCTGCTGCTATTGCAGACAATTATGAAGTGCTGTATGTCAGCGGTGAAGAATCAGCTCATCAAGTTGCTTTAAGGGGCATTAGACTTAAACTTAATCCTGAAAAGTTAAAGATATCTTCCTCTTCATCATCAGATCAAATTGCCAGCGAAATAATTTCTAAAAAATATAAATTAGTAGTCGTTGATTCAATACAGACATTAAGATGTGAAGATATAGGATCTGCTCCTGGTAGCGTCTCTCAGATTACTAATAGCGCTAGTTTACTAACTCAAGCTGCCAAAAGTAGTAATACCGCCCTTATAATAGTTGGCCATATTACTAAAGAAGGTAATCTAGCTGGCCCAAAACTATTAGAGCACATAGTAGATGTAGTACTAAGTTTAGAAGGTGATCAAAGTGGTGGTCTAAAATTACTTAGGGTTTCTAAAAATAGATTTGGTTCAACTAATGAAACGGCTATTTTCTCAATGGTTAAAGAAGGTTTAGAACCGGTCTTAAACCCGTCAGCAATTTTATTAGCCGAACGAAAAATAACGGATGGCTCAGTGGTAATGGCAACTATGGAGGGTAGTCGACCGATATTAGTTGAAGTACAAGCTTTGGTGAACCCAACCAGTTATGGATATCCAAAAAGAGCAGTAAGTGGCCTAGACCTAAGTAGACTTAACCTATTGATTGCCATGATTGAAAGGCGTACAAGCTTACGATTAGGGGATAAAGATATCTACCTTAATATAGTTGGTGGATTAAAGGTTAGTGAACCTGCTGCTGATCTTGCTGTTGTTATGGCTATCTGTTCAGCGGCAAAGGCAAAAAAACTTAAATATAATGCAGTGGTCTTTGGTGAGGTAGGTTTATCTGGAGAAATTAGACATGTTCCTTTTATAGATAGAAGAATAGCCGAGGCTAAAGCTCTGGGCTTTGATTATGCAATTGGGCCTAAAATTCCAAACACTAAGACTCCTTCTTTTTTGAAACCTATAGAAGATATTAAGACTGCTCTTAATCTTTATTTAGAGTAACCTATAAAACTAATATCGACCTAATATTTATCCGTTTGAGCCTGAACCTGAAGTGGTTGGAGTACCGCTTGTGTTTGTATTACTAGTACTAGGTACGGTAGTTGGCGTGAACTGTCCTTGCATTTGGGTAGTTTGCGTTGTTTGGTATAGAACACTATCTGTTACGGTTGCCGATATCTGTATTGAACCAGTTACCGTAGGCGAATAATAGTAAGTTACTGTAGCAGGCGAGGAGCTGACTGGAAATGTCTTAACTAACTTGCCATTAATGCTCAAGGCAATAGTACCACCAAAGCTTCCGCCTCCTAATGGGTGAGTTCCTTGAGTAGCGGTCATTGTTATAGCGCATCCTTTATTGTTATTGTCTGTATTAAGACATTGTTGTGGTGCTGTGATTGTTAGTTGAGGTGGTTGATCGCTACATTTATGTATTGGGTCGTATACATTTAATGAAGAGGTCTTTTTTTGGTTTAATGGCCAGAAGGGGTCGATAGAGCCATTGCTAGCTGTTGACCCGTAGATTGTTTCTCTAGCATCAGCCGGCGTACAGCTCGTAGCCAAATCTCCAGAAACCTTATCTATTGTGTAGGTTTTGCTAGTGCCTGTTTTAGATACATACCATGAAGGATATATATCCGTACTTGGACTTGGATATTGCCAACCATAATAGAGACCTAGGACCTTTGCAGGTGGATGGTTAACAACGTAAGATGGCAGAGTTTTAATGCCGGCTGGTTGTTGCCAGTTAATAGGCTTTTGATTTTGAGTCAAGTAAGTAATCATGCCCCTTGTTAATGGCTCAGTTAATCCTTCTAGTCCTCCATAATGGGGACTCAAAGGTTTAGTAGCGGTATAATTGGCGACCCAGCTTCCTACTACATACTGAGTAGTCATTCCCATCATAAGTCCACTTTCGTCGTTATGAGTAGTTCCAGTTTTTACTGCTACATCCCAACCATTGGTATGCTGAAACTTAAATCCAAAGCTAGATAAAGGTGAGCAATTAGTCGCTCCACAACTTCCAGGTAAGTAACTTGCTCCTGGGTCACTCAAAATATTATCTACTATATATGCAGCATCCGGTTTGACTACTTGCTTAGGTTTTGGTTGTTTCCATTGGTAGATTGTTTTATTAGCTGAGTTTACGACTTTTAAAATCGTAGTTTGAGGTACGTAATTACCTAATCTTGCATCAGTTGCGAATCCGTTAACCGTTTGATTAAGTCTTAAGAAGCCTCCTTCTCCAATAGCTGCTGATGCGTAACATTTTGTTTTGATAGTTTCAGCATTATTAGCGTAACAATTATAGCCACTGGTTAGGCCCATTTTCTCTGCCATATTAATAGTGTTTTGGCCTCCATTGATCAGCCATGCTTTGACTGCCGGTACATTTCTTGAGCCTGCAAAAGCATATCTAATAGTTAACGGGCCAGGATATTGATAGTCATAGTCATAAAGACAGTTTCCTCCAGCTAATGGAAGCGCTTTATTGGTGCAAGGATATCCAGGTAGTGGTTCCTGAACATCATATAAGACAGAACCGGCACCTACATTATTATGATTGTTGATCAATGTTGTGTAGTCATAAAGTTTAAAGGTAGATCCAGGGTTAATGAATGCAGTAGCATAATTTACCTCTCCATGATTGGCATTAAAGAAATTAGTACCACCAACTAAAGCGGTTACTTGACCAGTTGGGGCATTTTCAACAACCATTGCTTCTTCGTTTCCACCTGCAACTTTAACTGCTGGCAAATCTGCTGCCACTAATTGCTGGGCTTTATTTTGCTGAGGAACGCTTAATGTAGTTATTACTTTCCATCCACCAATATTTACGTTAGTTGCGCCAAACATTTTTTGCAATTGTTGTTTAGCCGTCATGACAAAATAGGGTGCTTGAATATTGCTGAATTTGCCTTGAAGTGGATGTATTTCGCTTAATATATTGACAGTTTTCGCTTGAGCTTCTTGAGCCTTACTTATATAGCCTTGTTGATTCATTAATTGTAGGATATAGTCCATTCGACCTATCAAGTCTGCTTTATTGAAAGAATTTCCGGCTTCAGGGTTAAATTGAGTACTAGCATAGGGTGAATAGATGCTTGGAGCTTGAGGTAATGCCGCTAACATTACAGCTTGGGCTAGAGTAAGGTTTGCGGCAGAAGTATGGAAATAATCTTCGGCAGCAGCCTGTACTCCATATTCGGTTCCTCCATAAGGAGCCATATTTAAATAACCGGTTAGTATTTGCGATTTAGAAAATTCATCATTAACTTCTGTGCCAATGATAACTTCTTTAATTTTTTCACCAATCGTTAGCGGACTTTGCCAGCCCTCATTTAGTTTAACTACTTGTTCGGTTATGGTTGACGCACCCTGTAAACCACCGTGTCCTATTAAGTCATGTAAACCAGCCCTTAATATACTTCTTATACTAAAGGCCCCTTCTTTATAAAAATATCTATCTTCTATAGCTACAGTTGCATTCTTTACATAAGGAGATATTTGATTGCTAGGAACAGGCACACGCTGAACGGCATTATAGTCTTGCCATAATAATATTTTTCCGGTTCGATCATAGTAACTTACAGATCCGCCTAGATTTTGTCCAGATATGTTAGTAAGACGTGGTAAATCTTTTCTAAAATAAGCAAATATTCCAATTGTTAAAAAGAAACATGCCACTATACCAATGCCAAATACTTTAAGTGCCATAATGGCACCTTCTCTAGAAAACCAATATTTAACTAAATGACTTGGCTTTAGCCTTGCCGCTAGACGTTTCCATCTATTTTTAGGCAAACTAGCTAAATATTCTGCTTTAGCTATTTTTCTAGCAGCTTTTCTACCTCTTTTTCGATTAGTCACCGATCGGTTAGTAGTTTTACCTGCATAGCTACTTCTGCTATTAACACTTTTTCTCTGTCTTGTTTTGGAACCCCGTGCGCTCACTAATTTACCTTTTTTAAGTATTAACCTAATTAATTTATAAGTTATTATAGCAAATACAAGCTGAAAAATAGCTAATTTGTATTTATTTTATGACTATAGTAGTTGTATCTTTTAGGCATCTATGTCTAATATAGTTGATATGACTTTATCTGAAGAACTTAGCTGGCGAGGGTTTATAAATCAAACCACGCTAAAAGACATAAAAGAGCTAGACACTAATAAGTATAGTTTTTATTTTGGTGTTGACCCTAGTGCTGATTCTATGCAAATAGGAAATCTAGCAATGGCCATGATGGTAAAGCACTTTATTGATCATGGACACAAAGCATTTTTACTTGTTGGAGGGGCTACTGGACAAATTGGTGATCCTGATGGTAAGGCAGAAGAAAGAAATTTAAAAGACAGAGAGACAATTAATGCCAATAAACAAGCTATTGCTAGCCAGTTCGATCGTCTATTTAAAGATAAAAAATATACCCTTGTAGATAATAATGACTGGTTTAAGGATATTAATTATTTAGATTTTCTACGAAATATAGGCAAACATATACCGATGCGTCAAATGCTTTCAAGAGAATTTGTTGAGTCAAGGCTAAATCTTGATGGAGCTGGCATAAGTTATGCAGAGTTTAGCTATGTCTTAATTCAAGCTTACGATTTTCTATAT
>DAHXNJ010000001.1 GCA_027365445.1 Candidatus Saccharimonadota bacterium
TCGACCAAATTCAGCTACCCTTTTGTCGTAGATATCCTTTGTATAGAGTCCGATTAAACCAAAAAGTAAAATAAAGAAGGGTAGTAAGATTAGAAAAGTTTCTAGATAAGTTAAAGCTCGAATTGGGTTAGCGATTCGTTGATGCGAAATACTAACCCGCAGAATGTAGGCCACTGAAAAGGCACCGACCAGAGCTAAGAAATCTCCGATGACCAAGCAGACGTTATATATGAGTGTTGAATTGTTCTTCATTGTAGAAATAAATGAGCTATAGGCTGCGATAAAAAATAAGCACTAGAAAGCTTTAAATAAGGCTCGTTTTTTATTGCTAGCCAGCCTATACTGATTGTAACACCATGAAAGACCTTGCTGTTAAAAACAAGTTGTTTAGTATAGTTTTGGCGCTAATTACTATTGTAATTGTGTTATTACCATTTCATGCCTTTTTAACTGTTTGGGCTGCATCAATCTTTGGTCACTATACACTATTTCGACTATGGAAAGAGTTTTTGGTATTGTTTTGTGGACTGTTTGTTATTTACCTGTTTTTTACAGATAAAGAGATTAGACGGCAAATATTAAAAGATAAAATTGTATGGGTAATTTTAGCTTATGTGGTATTGGACCTGATTGTCGGTGGTGTTGCCTATTTCACCCATAAAGTAAGTACCAAGGCATTAGCCTACGGGCTGCTTGATGACTTGCGTTTCCTAGCTTTCTTTATAATTTGTTGGGCTGTAGCCATTCGTCGACCTGAGCTTACTAAAAGATGGCAAAAAATAATTCTTTGGCCAGCGGTAATTGCCGTTTTATTTGGCTTGTTAGAGATGAGTGTTCTGCCGATTAACTTTTTAGCTCATTTTGGCTATTCGGCCAAAACAATACCCCCTTACCAAACAATTAATAATAATATTCATTTTGTAAGGATTTTATCGACCTTAAGGGGCGCTAATCCACTGGGTGCTTATCTAATTTTACCAATTAGCGCTATAGCTGTTTTGTTCGTTAAGTCTATTAAAAGCTGGAATTGGGCTAAGGTTTTGTTTTTTATTGGTTCTATTATTGTGCTAGTTGGCAGCTATTCTAGGTCAGCTTGGATTGGCGCTTTTCTGTCATGTGTAATTTTAGCTCTAACCCTTATTAATAGGAGCTTTATAAATCGCTTCAAAGTTCCGATAGTTGTGGCCGGCGTAGTAGTTTTAGGGGTAATAATAGCTAGTTTTGTATTGCTCGGTAAAAGTACTCGGTTTCAGGATATAGTTTTTCATACACAAGCCCATTCAACATCACCGGTTAGTTCCGATCAAGCTCATATAAGTGCATTAATTAGTGGCATTAAGCAGGTGGGACTAAAACCTTTGGGGCGAGGTCCTGGTGCATCGGGCCCGGCTAGTTTCTATAACCATGATGGAGTACCGCGTGTACCAGAGAACTATTTTCTTGAAGTAGGCGAAGAATCAGGTTTCTTGGGGATGGCACTCTTTATTGCGATTAACATATTAGTCGGCTATCGTTTATGGCAAAGGCGAGATTCTCAATTTGCCTTAACGCTGTTTGTGTCATTGGTCGGCATAACTTTTGTTAACCTCTTACTTTTAGCCTGGACTGATGATACACTGTCATATATTTGGTGGGGATTGGCCGGTTTAGCAATGGCTATACCACCGGCCGGGAAGGCATATAGTGCCACCAAGCCTAAACGTATAGCTACTAAATAAATTAATATGGTAATAAGACAATGGAAAATAATCCAGAAGACAATAATCTAAGGTACATATTAAATATAGCTTCCTGGGGTTTGGGCAGAATGGCGATTGAATGTTGTAGGGGTCTAAAATATTTAGGCTTAGCTCCATTTGGCTTAACGAACACTTCACTAGATGAAAACAACCCGTATAATATAAGAACGAATCAACCAGAATTGATAAGAAAAATAAAACTTAGTACTGAAGATAAACAGGATATTAGATTTTTAGCTGAAGACGACGTTAATCTGAACGATGTGATAGGGTTGGTTCCAGATAATACGGCGGATAATCTTTGGGATCATAGTTATGCTAGGATTGAGAGAAGTTTATCTAAAAAAGATAAACAGGATATTCGTATTTTGAAAAGAATAAAAGATTTTGACACGGTTGACATGCAAGATGCTCTTAATAACAAGGGTATTTTTAGAGATGAGTAAATAAGGTGGCAAATGGCAACAAAAACAATTTAAAATTGAGACCAACAAAAAAGCAGTTAGAATTATTGGCTTTTATAGCAGATTTCATATCTGAACACGGCTATAGTCCAAGCTATCGAGAAATTATGAACGGTCTGAACTATACTTCGGTAGCGACGGTTGCTTTACATGTTAATAGTTTAATTGATCGTGGACATTTAATTAAAAGAGAGCACTCAGCTAGGTCACTTGAAGTGGTTAATAATCATCCTAAGAATGAAGCTGTGTTATCTAACGAAATAACCCCTATTCAAGAGAAGTGGTTAGTTGAAAAGGTTGAGCATGCTTTTAGGGAAGTAGAGAATTCAACTGATCGATCGCCTCAATCTATAGATAACCTGGCTATATTAGTTAATGCCCTAAAGGTTTTAGGTCTTGAAGGTGCTTCGGCTAGTTTTATGCCAAGATTAAAGCAACTAAAACTAACTTAAACTTGAACAGGCTGGAGTCTCTTTAATAGACAAAGTAAAAAAGCTAAACTGTTTTAGTTCCTCTAAATCAATGACATGTTGCGTCTTAAATAATCAAATTAAGCACTATGTCTAGCCACGGCAGTAGATGAAGCATAGGTTGACGTTATCTTACTAATATGATACATCATAGGGTAGGAAAACTACCCTATGAATAACCAAACCAACATCGAAAAACTTATTACTAGCGGTAAAAAAGTATTTACAACAGATGATTTAGCTGTAATATGGCAAGTTTCAGATAGAAATAAACTTATTCAACGCATTAAATACTATTTGAGAAATCATCGTTTGATACATATATATAAAGGCATTTATGCCTATGGTGAATTTACGAATCTTGAGGTGGCCCAAAAATTAGTGCCTTTATCCTATGTGTCGTTGTACACTACCGCTCAAATTTACGGTCTTACATTTCAATTTTATTCAACCATATTCTGCCTTTCACTTAAGAGTAAGAAATATGAAATTGATGGTCAAAAATATGAATACCATAAAGTCAAGGAGTCTATATTTTATAATGATATTGGATTAATAAAGCAAAATGGTCTTACTATTGCCAGCAAAGAGAGAACAATTTGCGACTTATTGTATGTTTATCCTAATTTTGCTTTTGATAATTTGAGTGGAGTTAATGTCTTGGAATTATCGGCTATAGCAAGTTTATATAGTAATAAGCGACTTAAGAAGGATCTTGCTTCATTGATTGAAGTTATTCATAAAGAGGGAGGTTAGTATGTTGGATAAGCAAAAGCACGAACAAATTTTAAAAAACATCTTGCGAGATATTTATACAAATTCTTCACTTCAGTCTTCAATCGCTTTCAAAGGTGGAACAAGTTTATATATATTCTATGGATTAGACAGATTTTCAGTTGAGCTAGATTTTAATCTGAGATCAGACAGCTTTGATGAAAAGATACTAGATCAAATTATACAAAAATACGTACAAGTTACCGAAAAAACTAATAATCACTTTACGTGGTTTTGGCTTGGATCTTATGGGGCCACGATGCCAAAGATCAAAGTAGAGGTCAGTAAAAGGGAATATCCTGATAAGTATATAAATAAAGATTTTTATGGATTAACTGTCCCTGTTATGGAACCTAGTTGTATGTTTGCTCATAAGTTATGTGCGATAAAGGATAGAAAAAGATTACAAAATAGAGATTTATATGATGCCCATTTCATGTTCGATAAACAATTTGACATTAACGAAGAAATTATATTATTAAGGACGGGATTATCGACTAACGAATACTTTGCCGATTTAATTTCTTTTATTGAACAAAGAGTAACGGATAGTAATATACTTGACGGCTTAGGTGAGCTTTTAACTGACCAACAGAAGGATAGCGTTAAAGCTACATTAAAAAGAAATATCTTATTTGATCTTAAAAGTAGAATAAATTAGGTTTTACGGCCATTAACATAGTGATTTATTGATCTGCCTAGAACATAAGGCCACTTTATTTAATATATGCCTTTATATTAACTAAAACGGCGTAATTAATACTATATGTAGCGTAAGCAATATTTTGCTACACTAGGAATACTCAACAAAACAAGATTTTTTTAGGGAAACCGGAATCAGGTGAAATTCCTGAGCTGTGCCGCAACTGTGAACTAAGAGCTAACTTAGTCAGCCAGAGACGGTAATAACGTTATTTAGGTGTCTCTCGAGCAAGAGCCAATAAAAAGCTTTAGACTTTTTTACACTCTCTCGATATATAACACCTTATAAAAAGGGAAACAAACGAGAGGGTTTTTAAATGTTTGAAGCTGTCCTAGATCACTCACCCAAGCCAACAGACGTCTATCTAGTTAATGAGTTGGATAGTGATCGGATGGTAAGAGCTAGAGCAGCTAAGTTTGCCGGTTCAGTACTCTTAAGTCGTCTAGTTGAGATTAATGATAGTCAGCCCCTTCATTCTTTATTAGACGGTATTAATAGTGCCGCTATGGGTGATGAACAAGCCTATAATATGGTCAGAGCCAATGTAGCTACTGATGTGATTGAGCGAACCCTTAAGGCAGGCTTTGTGCTTAATCCAGTTCATTTAGAATTAGGTGAAGATAAGAGCTTGTCTCAGTATGGTCAAAGCTATTTATCTATCCAAGCTAATAGTTTAATTCAAGCCCAAAACCATCCTGTTATGCTTGCTAGAACTAAAGCTGAGAATAACAATGGTTTTAGAATTGAGGATCTAGCTAGAAGTGGTGGCTTTGATAATCATTCAATGGTCATATTCTCGCTGGCTGAAGACCTAGCTGAATGTGGATTTTATACCGATACTATGAGTTGTTCGATTCAGTTAGTTTCTAAGGATAAAGAAGGTTTGGCGATTACCTCGGCCTTTGTAGCTGGTAAAGATGGGAACGTTTTTGATCATCGGACCGTTGTCGATATCTATCAAAAGTTAACTGGTCGAGATATTAGTCAGTTATCTAATGCGGAAATTCTAGATAGTCCATTGCTGATTAACAATAGTCTAATCCCTAATGGGGTAGTTGACGTAGTTAAAATGTATGATGAGTCGTCAGGTGGAACTTTTTTTGGCTTAAATCAGCCAGCGCAGGATTACTTAAAATACGAGCAGCAATGCCATCGAAGAGAGGAAGGCTATTCGAATATTACCGACAAAATAGTAAAACAGTTAATTAAAGAAGCCGATCAATTTAAGACCCCTAAGCAGGCCAGTATGAGATTAAATGATTTGTCTCAGCATTTTACGGTAGAAAAAGCGGTGTATGATCGTACCATCGATCCACGAGTATTTGGTGTCTCGGCCGCTCGTTATATTGATCAGGCTCGTGAAGCGTATGAGCATGGAGAAATTAATGGGGTCTTTAAAGCGATAACATTAGCTCGAAAGACGGCAGTATCTAGTTCTTGTCCTACTCCATCAGGACTGTCTGCTCAGTCGACTGAATCTATTAGTGGCGGAGAGGATAAATATGGATCGCTTACCTTTTATTGTCCAAATGGGCATTTAAATACTAGGCCAAAAAATAAGCTTATCGATAAATGTCAGACCTGCAAAATCAATGTAAAATGTGACGTGGCTTAGCTAGTTATCATTAAATTTCTAGTACAATATATGGTATGGTTCTAAAAAAGATCACCAAAGATACAAAGCCAATAAAAGCAGCCACTGCACCTTATTTAATATGTGATAATTGCGGTAATTCGGCACTAATTCCTATGCATGGACATTTTCTTTGTCAGGTATGTAAGCTGCCAACCAAGTGCTGTGAAGGGAGTCCAGCGGAACTATGAAGCGAATAGGTATTTATAGCGGTACTTTTAATCCGATTCATGCTGGGCATATTAGCTTTGCCTTACAAGCCATCAATCAAGCTAAGTTAGATAGGGTATATTTTTTACCTGAGAGATATAGGAGCGATAAAAGCGATGTTGAGCATTTTGGACATCGCGTAGCTATGATTAGGCAAGCAGTAAAGCCACATAATCGATTAGGGTTAATTGAATTAACCGACATTACCTTTAGTGTCGATAAAACCTTACCTAAGCTAGAGTCGAAATTTAGCGATGATCAATTGGTTTTTTTGCTCGGTTCGGATCAGTTAAAAACTATTAATAACTGGCCAAATATAGATAGACTACTTAAAAAAGCAGAGATAGTCGTTGGTATCAGGGAACAGGACCAAGATCTCATAAAAGGTTTGGTGAAAAATTTAAAGCCAGTTACCAAAAAAATTCATCTTATTGATAGTTACGCGCCAAGAGTTTCATCCTCAAAAATTCGCGATGCGCTAAGACGGCATAAGGATACGGAAGGTATCTTAGACAGTGTTCGACGTTACAGTAATCAAAATTGGTTATATATTTCATTAATTTAAGGTCAAAATTATAACCGATAAATTATTTATTCGGCCTTTGTTTAATCAGCCTCTATAAGGTGTTAATATGCCACGATGGCGAAGGTTACTAGACCAGTTGGTGAGTACACAAATTAACTTCTTGACAAAGCCTTTTTCAATCCGCTACAATCTGTTCATTCTTAACAATAAGCATTAGTTTATTGGTAAAGACAAAAACAATAATAATAAAATAACTGGGCACTCGTATACGGGTGTCAAAAGTTAGTTAAAAATAAAAGGTAAAGAAATGTCCATAAAAATAAAAACAAACAACGACGAACAGCAATCAATAGAAGTTAGGGTTGTTCGAAGACCTAGCTGGCAACAGTTTATTTATTATTAGCCTTTATCTGCTATCCCATTAGTAGTTGTAGTATCGATTATATTAATTAGCAATGGCACATCAATAAGCTAAAGAGTTATTGCTTTATATTAAGTCAATTAATTGTTTTGATGCAAAAAGCTATTTTTGTAAAGCAATTAATAAATTTGTTTCGCATTCTTCTGAATATTGGGTCTTAAATGGTAAGATTATTTATAATGGTTACCTTTATACTCGGTTCAATTTGTCTAATTTTAGCGCTAAGCTTAATCGTACTAGAGAAATCGTATTTCGATATACCGGCACATGAGGTAAAGCGTCAGGCTATGAAGGGCGATAGATATGCGTCAATGATTTATCCCTTGGTAGCTTACGGTAAGACCTTAAGATCTGTTTTGTTAGTAATGATCATATTGTTTAGTGCCATTGGCTTGGTTTTATTTGCTCGATTGGCCCCGATTTGGTTAGCTATCATATTGGTTATAGTCTTGCTTTGGTTAGCGTTTAATTGGATACCAAATGCCGATATCTCTAAAACTAGCAAACGTTTAACAAAGTTATTTAGTCCAATCTTACTTAGGCTAGTGAATAGGGTCTATCCAGTAGTGTTGAAGCTGGATGGTTTTTTTAATAATAATAAAACTCCACACACCGGTATTTATGAGTTAGAGGATTTAAAAGAGATAATTACCCGTCAAGCCCTTCAGCAAGATAACCGTATCTCTGATTTACAGCTTGGTAGAATGGCTAAGTTATTAGTATTTGAATCTACTACTGTTGGTAAATATAAGACCGCCTGGAAGGGCATTATGACCATAGCGGCCAATGAACCGATTGGACCAATTCTATTAGACGATATGCATAACTCTGGTCAAGTTGCCTTTCCGGTTACGATCAAAAAAAATGATCCAAAGTTGGTCGGGATACTAAATAAGGATGATGTTGGTTTAAAAAGCCAAGGAAAAGTAGCCGATTTTATGCATGAACCTGTAATATATATTAACGAAGACGAACCGATAGAAAATGCCCTAGCTAAGTTCTCGCTTTCTGGTCGGCCATTATTAATCGTTAACAATCATAAGCATCAGATTGTCGGCGTATTAACCCTCAAAGACGCTTTGTCTTCTATTCTAAGTCCAGATAGCTCAATAAATAAGGTAAAATAGGACAGTATCAAAAACGTTTACTTAAACTAAAGGTGATATATATAGACGAAGTAGAGGAGGTATAGATGAGGATTCTGAGTGGTGAACTAAAAGATCATATTAATAAGCCAGTGGAACTAGAAGGCTGGTTACATAAAAAACGCCTATTGGGTGGCTTAACTTTTATTAATTTAAGAGATCGTCAGGGAATCGTCCAGGCGGTAATTAAAGATAAAGCTCAAGTCGATAAATTGAGGGGTATGCAAATCGGGACATTGCTTAAGATTAACGGTACGGTGGTTGATGAAGCAAGAGCGCCTGGAGGAGTAGAATTGCACGAGGTAACTGTTGAGGTTACTGTACCGGTTACGGCAGAAATGCCCATAGAAATTGATAAGCCGTTGAGCCATAGGTCGGATAATCTAGATACCCTATTTGAATATCGGGCATTAGGTTTACGAAACCTTGATGAATCAAGGGTGTTTAAGATTCGTTCTGAGCTATTAAGGCTCATAAGAGAATTCTTATACCAAAGAGATTTTACAGAAATACAAACGCCTAAGATAGTTGCTACTGCTGCCGAAGGTGGTGCCGAAGTTTTTAAGTTGGATTATTTCAATAAACCAGCAGCCTTAGCTCAGAGCCCTCAGTTATATAAGCAAGTAATGGTCGGTGTATTTGAGCGAGTATTTGAGATTGGTCCAGCTTTTAGGGCGGAGCCTAGCGCTACCACCAGACACGTATCTGAAGTAACGATGCTAGATATAGAGATGGCTTTTATTAAAGATCACAATGAAGTGCTAGATACTGTAGGAGCGATGCTTTATAGCGTCTTAAATGGATTATGGGAAAAACATGGAACGATACTTGAAGAGATGAAAGCCCCTGAATTGGTTTTAAAACCAGATTTTCCTCGATATTCAATGAAACAAATACATCAAATGTATGAAGACGCCAATAAGGTTGATATGTCACAGGAAATAGATCTTACCCCAGACGAAGAGCGATGGATATGTGATTATGCTAAAGAACACGATGGTTCGGAGGCGGTATTTGCAACCGATTTGCCAAGGGCTAAAATGAAGTTTTATCATATGGCAAAAGACGAAGAATCTGCTCTCAGTGCCGATTTACTGTTTAGGGGTTTAGAGTTAGCTACGATCCCTCAGCGTGAACATCGATATGATGTTTTAGTAGAGCAATTAAAGTCAGCTGGAATTGATCCAAATGATCCAGGCTTTAGTTTCTATCTGCAGGCTTTTAAGCACGGTCTTCCACCACATGGTGGTTGTGGCTTTGGAGTGGATCGTTTAGTTGAAAAGACGCTTGGTCTAGGAAACATCAAAGAAGCAATATTATTCCCAAGAGATATTAACCGTTTGGCTCCTTAGTAAATTCTTGACCCTATAGATTGCTCAGATATTTTTTGCAACCACTGAGGTACTCAAATAGGCGTAAAGCTAACGGTAGAAATCTAATTTTGTATATTGGCTAAGCATGTTGGACTAGAATCTTTTCGTACTTTGTCCACTATATTCTGTACTTCCCATACGATCCTAGACTACCACTCAAGTTCGTGACATATGAGCGTGCCTGTTTAGAACAATTGGATACCGTTGCCCAACCTTCCTTGCAACAAGCTGGTTTTTATAGCCGGGCTAATAACACGATATTCTTAATTCTGTTATTAGCCTGACCATAATTTTACGGACAACGACAACCAGGCAAATAAATTATATCACTGTACAAAACTACATATTTGACTGACGTTCGAATATATACTGGCTGGGCGTAGTTAACGAGTTTCCCAGAAGTACTCAATAAAGTTCGTTTAGGTCGCGATCAATCCGGCAAATTGTTAAATGAATCCGGAGTCTGGGTTCAGCAAATTACAACTAAACATAACCCCAAGGAAAGATAGTATTTATATTGGTACAATAGCTATGTGAAGATTGTTGCCAAAATGATAATTCGAGATAAGAATTCTAAGATTCTTGTTCTAACTCGTGGCAGTACACACCCTAATTTTGCCAGTCATTTAGACTTTCCGGGTGGAGAAGTTGAACCCGGTGAAGATAACGACTCAGGAATAATCCGCGAGATAAAGGAAGAGATAGGTCTCGATTTATTATCGTCAGATATTAAATTATTATTTGATCAAAAAATTAACCCTGAATTAACCCACCTACTCTATAGTTATAAATTGGATGAGACCGAACCAAGGTTGACGATAAGCTGGGAGCATAGCTCATATGATTGGATTGATGAGGATCTATTGCTAAAAGAACAATTGCCCCAAAACGTTGACCCATATTATAAGAACGCTATTGATTATTTAAGTAAAAAGTTATAAAAATTTAACCACTTTTAAAGCGTAGAGACGGCTAAAATCACAAAAGAATATCTTAATTAAGCTTAGTTTCTGCTTGCTAAGCCTTATACGCTAACTAACTTTTATCTACTTGAAAAGTTAAGGCCGTTCCAATAGATAATAGCCACTCGATAAAATATAATTCATTATTTGGATAGTTAAAATTCCAATAGCTTTTGACCCGAATCACAAATTAGTATCCTACAAGTAAAAACGCTAGGTTTTCTCTTGTAAATCTACTAAAACAAACCAGTCAAGGGGCCTACAAAGATCAGTACTTAACTAGTTATTACATTTGCAAGAAATCATTGATTAGGGAGTCGCGGGCAAGATTCCCGCAAAAGACCCAGCACTACGTGGATAAGTTGATATTTGAAGGTTTTTAACATTAATTGTGTAGAATGTTGGCTGATTCAGGAATTCATTTGAGTTGGTAGTAGTAAACACTTCATAACCCAAAGTATTATCGTTGAGCCATCCTATACCTTGTATCTCATTGTAGCTAGAGTTACCAACGTCATATGACTTAATCATTGCACCGGTTGAAGTTGAAAAGATATACATATAACTACCGTTTCCACATATACCTATATATTGGTTATTCGGAGAAAATAACCATGGATTATTATTAGGACCAGGTCCAGGGTAAAAATCAGCAGGTACTGATAGTTGAGTAGTTTTTTGAGTAGTTAAGTTATAGATAGATAGATTGCACGAATGAGTAGCCACTCCAGAATCGCATGAAGCTATTAAGTTGCCGTCTGGCGAAAGACCAACAGGTTTACCATAACACCCGCCGCCAGGACTACACAGATTGCTATTCACGGAAGCGACTACTGGAGGAAATTCAGTTAATTTGTCTAGTTTTCCCGTTTTGATGTTTATTTCAGCTATGGCAGGGTTAGACATTACTTTGGTTGACCCAATGGAAACTTCATATAATAGTGCTACGATATCTTTACCGTTGGGATTGATGCTATAAGGTTGAAATACGCTCAATTTCTGCAGTGGAGTGATAGTAACAATCGGCGTAACGCGACCTGAGTTCAAGTTAACAGAGTCATACGTATAGGGTTTAGTTGAATAGTAACCATCTTTTGTTGTAAATACATTTTGCCCATCAACTAAAACTCCGGGATTTGTGTTTTCATTATAACTGTTTAAAATGCTGCCTACTGAAGAACTTAGTGCTTGATAAGTTCCACTCTGATCAATAATACCCCAATTTGCTGCAGCATCACTGTGGATTAGTAAGCCAGTTGAAGTAGGTAGCAAGTTAAATGTATATTTTGTTGGATTAGAGCCAAATTTACTAGCCAAGGAAATTGATTTTATGGTGGTGCCGCTACTGTCTGCTAGAGATATAGTACCCTTGTTATTAAAAACTGCAACTCCACCATAAGCCATTTGTTGAGTCGAAGTAGTTGACGCTTTGGTTGATTTAGTACTGGCAACAGAAGCAGTGGGCTTGGCCTTATGTTTGGAACGATAACCTACATAAGCCCCGCCAACTGCCAGTACTAAAATCAATACTATAACTGAAACGATGATAGCTTTATTATGAGATCTTCTGATTAGTTTAGGGGGCGTTATAGGACTGTTAATTTCGGGTTGAATAATAGGGTTTATGGCTGATTCAGGTGTCTTAGCTTCGGTAACATTACTATTTGCGTAATCTTCCTCTGTGTTTTGGTTTTCATTTGGTTTCATTACGCTTATTGTAGATGAGACTAGATAGTTTTCAAAGGAGAGGGATACAAACATGTTTAGGCTTAGGCGACACAATAGTGATCTTTTATCTTATGTATTCTTAATATTACTTTTCATACTAATGAAACACAGAAAGTTTCTAGCTAACAGTATTAATTATTATAGATGAGATTAGAACTACAATTACTTTATACTGATTAGTTCGATGTC
>DAHXNJ010000033.1 GCA_027365445.1 Candidatus Saccharimonadota bacterium
GAGACTAGGAGATTGACAGCTGAAGCAACCAGCTTTGCCTACCGGTTTCTGATGGATCGTGGTGTGGTCATTTTTGATTATAGCGACCCTACCACTAAGCACCCCTTACCGAAACCGTCTTTTGAAGATGAAGAATCCGAAAAAGAGACCATCGAACGCCTGATTAATTATTCAGAAGAAGTGAGTAGTAACATCGTGAACACTGGGATCGTTTTAGCAGGTGTCGCTTTAATTAAAAAAGCAAGGGAACTGAAGGTGTCGGATCCTGACGATAAAAAAAGTTGCAGGCTCAGCTAATGGCCGAAGGTCTTGATCAAGCATATATTGAACTTGTAGACACAATTTTAGAAGGTGAACCACTTGGTAATAATGACTCTAAAATTTACCATGAAGCTGTTTTGGAAGCTACTCAAAAAGAGTTGCGCCGTGTAGTTGCGAGCGCCGAAGCGGAAGTTAAAATCCAAGCCACATTACAGCTGCTTAGAAATAAGTTGGCTGAGGCTGGAGTAGCCATTGACGATAGCAACCTTACGGCTTCGATGGCAATTGACGGCCTACTTATGGTCTACTTAGGCCAGGAAGGTGAGAAAGAGTTTAATCGGGGCAGACCAGTGCCCAGTAAAATTGATGATGCTCGGAAAATTCTTGAAACTTGGGGCATTGATGATCCTCGTTGGTATCAAGTTATCCAACAGCTATTCGGATAATTTTCTCTTTGCCATTGTCTTAAAAATACGCTCGAAGTTATTTTTCTATTTCATAATAACAAAGACAGAAAAAGCATAAACGTCACGGTAGGCGTGATAGGAACGGATTGGAACCAGATTAAGAGAGAACTGATAGCCATGTGGAAAATGGTTAAGCAGGTCAGAGAAGAAACTGTCGGAGCGCTATAAGGCAAGCGTGATTAAACCTGCCAGCGTTTAGGCGTATTGCGACTCTGATTTTTGTCAGCATGGATCGGACACTTTGAACAGAAATCTAATGGGAGACAATGGGCATAAATTTACCCCATAAAGTTTATAAACTGCGGAGGTATTGTAAAAACAAGCCGGGCGTTAAAAGTATAATTTTTAAGTCTTGTTTAAGTTTCTCGGCCTCAAAGTGACGAACGTTGTAAGACACCAGGAACATAGCTCCAGACTTTTTGGCTCCGGCAACGATGTGAGCGTCATCGACATCGCGTACATAATACGAAAACTCTTCTCTAACCATTTTGTACGGCTGCTTAATATCTACGGATGAAAGTCTTGAGTCGATGACTTTATGCAGTTTTTCTTTATCAAGCTTGAGCCGTTCAACGACCCTCTCAAGTTCTAGGATAGAGAAATTGGAAACATACAATTCAACTCTCTCGGTATCGTGCAACAACATACTAGCTGCTCCAGATGTTGATATTAGAGAAGAAATTATGACATCAGAGTCAACAAATATTCGTATCGGCTTTTTTGCCATCGCTATAACTCAGAACGTACTGCTGAAAGTTCTTTATGGACCTGAGCCAGAGAAGTTATATCTTCTTGCTCGGCAGCATACAAATCAGCGTCGAGGCCGGTAAACATAAAATTCAGTGATCTTGCAGGTATCCGATAAACTCTACCAAATCGCTTAGCGACCAATTCTCCTCTACCAATCAGCTCATAAACCGTATTCTTAGAGAGCTGCAACATAGTGGCAACTTGTTCCGGAGTATATACTATATCGAGTTGGGTGTTATTAGACATGACTATATCGTACTAAACGTTACTAGATATGTCAAGATATGTATGGTAGGTGTGATAGGAATGAATTGGAACCAAATCAAACGAGAGCTGATAACTATGTGGCAAATAGTTATGCTATTCGTGAAGAAACAACTTATGCAATATTACAAGAAGTGAAAAAATAGCCTATGGTAGGCATAGGAGATTAGAATCGGAAGTAATTAAAGATTGAGTTTCCTAGCTAATTTCAGCTAACTTCCTTCTCAACTCGTTCACTTAGGTAAACTTTCATCAAAGACTGATAAGGTACATCGTTTTTATTGGCCAATACTTTTAGGTCAGACAGAAGTGAGACCGGTAACCTTAATGAGATTGATTGAGTAGAAGGTTTGAGGTTAGTAAACATAACCTGCTCAGCCTTAGACCAGTCTATGTAGTCAGTTGTGTCATGCGTATCCCAGAACTCAGCCTCCTCCTCATCACTTTTAAAAGTCGGTATATCTTTAAGTTTTTTCATACTCATTCCTTTCTTTTCTAGACATATTGCGTATAGATATAATCCTAAGTCTGCCATTCCTTAGTGTAAATATTGCTAGTAGTTTTCTATTAGCATTGGTCCTACCTAAGGCTTTATATCTTTTCTCAGATGTAAAGGGCAGATCGTATAAAAATAATGGCGTATTGAAAAACATCTGTTCAGCTTCCTGCATTGTTACATTATGTTTATCAAGATTCTTGTTGAAATTACCCTTGTCCCAATCAAATTCCAGCGGAGAGGGTATTAATTTCATAACTATAGTATATTACAGTAGTATACAATATGTCAATAACTAAGCTGTTATTTTCCTATATAGAATGGTAGCGACGAGTGGATTTGAACCACTGACCCCAGGCTTATGAGTCCTGTGCTCTAACCAACTGAGCTACGCCGCCATAAAGTATTAATAATACTTAATATAAGTTACATTATAAACACTAAAACACTAAATAAGTTTAACTATTTCGGCGTTATTAAAGCCTTCGAATTCATGATAGTCAAGACTTGGATCAATAACATGTCTTAATGCTCGACCTAATGCACCGTGGCTAACTACTAAAACATTATCTGCATCAAGTGAGTTTATTAAGTTTAAGCCGGCTTGGGCCCTTTTAATAATTGAGGTGCTGTGTTCTACGCCACTAGTAGTGTCTAAATCCATGCTTTTGGTATAGGTCGTTCCCTCTAGCGGACCAAAGCTTCTCTCGACAAAAAGGTCACTAATTATAATATCTTCGATCGGAAAACCTATTTCTTCGGCAATTATTTTGGCAGAATCCAATGCTCTTTTCATGGGTGATGTCACAATAGCATTTATCTTAATAGATTTAAGATCTTTTGCTGCTTGGTGGCATTGAACTATACCTTCCTTGGTCAATGGGGTATCGTTACGACCAGAAAAAATTCCTTGCTTGTTCATGACGCTTAGGCCATGTCTCATAAAGTATATATGTTTCATAGATTGACTATTCCCTAGTAGAATAATAGTCGATGAAACTGTTATTGCCAAAACCTGGAAGATATGTGATGGCCGTAAGTGGCGGTCTTGATTCAATATGCTTACTAAATATGATGGCCAAAATTAAAGACTATGAGTTAATAGTTGCTCATTTTGACCACGGTATAAGGATTGACAGCGGCAAAGATTTAGAATTTGTGTCGCTATTGGCTAAAGACTATGGATTGGAATTCTATGCTGAGTCGGTTAGCTTAGGTCCTAATGCCAGTGAAGAGATCGCTAGAAAAGCTCGTTACGCTTTTTTGTATCAGGTAATGGCAAAAACCGAAGCCGATTCAATAGTAACGGCCCACCATCAGGACGATCGATTGGAAACTCTTTTTATAAATTTAGTTAGAGGAACTGGACGCAAGGGGCTAACCTCTATAGCCAATACAGAAACTATCAAGCGACCTTTATTAAATGTTACTAAAGAGGAGCTTAAATCTTATGGCTGTCAGCATAATTTAAGCTGGAGAGAAGATACTACTAATAATGACCTACATTATTTAAGAAATTATATAAGACATATTCTTATTCCTAAATTAAGTGTTATGGATCGACAGAGATTGATTAAGTTAATGGATGATCAGCAAAATGTAAATGAGCGTCTAGATAATTTGTTAAAATTATTATTGGACAGTGAGTTCAAGAACAGGCTTAGCCGGAGTACTATAAACATACTGCCCTATAATTTAAGTAAAGAGTTGATTGCAGCCTGGCTTAGATGTAATAATCTTGTTAGCTTCGATCGACGAACGATTGAACGTTTAACTATAGCAGCAAAGACAAAACGTCCTGGAACTATAGTTGACGTCTACAGCAAAGCACAAATTACATTAAATAAGGAGTACTTAGCACTCAGCACTATTGAGCGCTAGTCAAACTAAAGTTAGGCGTATATAATAAAATAATCTATGGACAATAAATCAACTAAACCTAATCGCACACCTAATAACCGCCGAGGATTTAAAAATATCGGTTTCATTGTAATATTGGTTTTAATGGCGTTAATAGTATTAACGGCATACAATCAACCTTCAAAATTAAAGAGTATTCCGTTAACCCAAGCAATTGCCCAATCTAATGCAGGTAAGTACTCATCGATTACTGTTAATGCTAATCAATTAGACATAACTCCAAAGGGCCAAACTAGCCCTACATTAAAGACATACACTGACCCTAACTCTAGCTTAAAAGCTGAAGGATTTAACTTTAGTAAGGTTGCTATTACTTTTAAGCCACAAACTAGCTCAACATCGGTTTGGCTAACGATCGGAGAATCGGTTGTACCAGTTCTTATTATTGCAGGTGTTTTATTCTTTATGCTTAGGAGCGCACAGGGTCAGGGTAATCAGGCATTAAGTTTTGGTAAGAGCCGAGCTCGTTTATATGGAAATGAAAAAGATAAGGCAACTTTTGCAGATATTGCTGGTTCAGAAGAGGCCAAACAAGATTTATCAGAAGTAGTTGAGTTTTTAAAATTTCCTAAGAAGTTTGCTTCTTTAGGGGCAAGGATTCCTAAGGGAGTCTTGCTTATTGGTCCTCCTGGAACCGGTAAAACTATGCTCTCGCGAGCGGTAGCCGGAGAAGCTAATGTGCCATTCTTTAGTATTTCTGGATCTGAATTTGTTGAAATGTTTGTAGGTGTTGGCGCAAGTAGGGTTAGAGATTTGTTTGCTAAAGCTAAGAAGAACTCACCTTGCATAATTTTTATTGATGAGATTGATGCCGTTGGTAGACGACGAGGATCTGGAATGGGTGGTGGACATGATGAAAGAGAGCAGACCTTAAACCAGATTTTGGTAGAAATGGATGGGTTTGAGCAAGGGCAAAACGTTATTGTTTTGGCTGCAACTAACCGAGCTGATGTACTTGATCCGGCGCTACTAAGACCAGGTCGATTCGATAGAAGGGTTAATATTGGCTTACCTGATCGTCAAGATCGAAAAGCGATTCTAAAAGTTCATTTCGCTAAGAAGCCATTAGCAAAAAATGCCGACCTTGATAGTTTGGCTGCTAAGAGTGCAGGTAGTTCGGGTGCTGATTTAGCAAATATTGCCAATGAGTCGGCTATCATTGCTGCTCGAAATAATCATCATGAAATTACTCAACATGACGTGACTGAAGCTTTTGAGCGAGTTGCTATTGGTCCAGAAAGAAAAAGCAAGGTAATGACTGAAGCAGATAAGGTCACTACGGCTTATCATGAGGCAGGACATGCCTTAGTAGGGCACGTATTGCCCGATAGTGATCCAGTACATAAAGTAACTATTATTCCAAGAGGGGGCACTGGGGGGGTTACATGGTTCATTCCACCAGAAGATCGAGTTTATGTTTCGCTAGTCCAGTTTAAAGATATGCTAGCAAGAGGTATGGGTGGAAGAATAGCTGAGGAAGTTATATTAGGTGAGGATCATATTACTACTGGAGCAGGTAGTGACTTACAGCATGCGGCTGAGATAGCTAAAGATATGGTTGTTAATCAGGGAATGGGAAAAATACTGAGAGATCAAGTCTTTAAGACAGATGATGGAATGATGCTAGATAGACTGGTTCACGAACGTGAATATTCTGAAGATACGGCCAAGGTTATAGATAATGAAGTCGAGAGCTTAATAACTGAAGGCGCTAATCGTGCTAGATTGGTTATTAAGGCAAATCTAGATAAGCTAGAAGTGCTTAAAGATCGACTACTAGACAAAGAAACGGTTGACGCAGAAGAAGTTGCTGAAATATTAAAGGGTGCACAGATGCCTAAATCGGCAGCACTTTATTAATAATGATAGGAAAATTTTGTTTTAGTACTTTATAGGTTGTCGTCTCTAGACTATACTTATATTTAATAATATACTCCTGGCAAAGAGCTTAATTTACGTATGGACCATCCAGATACTAAAAAGAAGAAAACATCGACCGTTTTTAATGTAGCTACGCTACTGATTGCAATTGCTATTATTGGTCAATTCTTAGGGTTTTTAAGAACAAAGTTGGTTAATGCAAACTTTCCACTAGTTGGACCTAATAGTACCGATGCCTATTTTGCAGCATTTACTATACCTGATCTGTTTTTCTATACGATTTCGGCAGGTGCTTTAGGTGTGGCATTTATGCCTGTTCTAAGCGATTATCTTCATAAGCATGGCCGCCGAGCGGTATGGGAACTTACCTCAAGCTTTATGAATTTATTGATGATACTAATGTTTTTTGTAGGAATCTTGATTTTAATATTTGCAAGGCCCTTGATGCACTATGTGGTTGCTCCAGGATTAGCTCCTCCTGATTTAAAGAACGCGACTGAAATCATGAGGCTATTAGCTTTTAATCCGCTATTATTTACCGTGTCTGGAGTAATTACTAGCGTACAACAAACGCTTGGACGGTTTTTCTTTTTTGCTATAGCGCCAATATTCTATAACCTGTCAATAATTGCCAGTATCTTTGTCTTTAGGAATAACATTGGGCTTGTGGGGTTGGGTATTGGGGCATTGGTGGGTGCAGTCCTTCAGCTTATTGTTGTATTGTTTGGCTTAAAGGAGTTGAATTTCTATTGGCACCCTCGCATTAATTGGCGCAATTCGGATTTTCGAACTATTATACGCAACTTACCACCTAGATCACTTGATCAAGGCATGGGTCAAATTGAAGATATAGTTGAAACTCATATAGCTAGTGGTCTAGGTAGTGGAAGCATATCTAACTTTAACAATGCCTATACACTGAGCCAGGCACCAATAATGCTATTGGGTACGGCTATTTCAACAGCTGCTTTCCCAAGATTAAATGCTCGTTTGAGTCAAGGGCGTCCAGACCTTTTTCGTAAAGACTTTTTAACGATAGTTAGAGTTATGATATGGTTAACTGCACCAATTGTCGTACTTTGTTATTTCTGCCGAGGTTATTTGGCTCGATTGATTTTCTCAAGAGGTAATGAACAGATATCAATTATCTTTGGATTTTTAACAATTGCCATCTTTTTCCGGGTTTTATACGCCATTATTTCTCGTTGGTACTATTCTAGAAAAGATACTCGCACACCGATGTATATGTCTATCTTTACAGTAGCGTTTAACATTTATCTTGCAATTACACTTGCCAGACCGAGTGCTTATGGAATATCTGGATTAGCAATTGCTCAATCAATCGTTTCGGCAATAGAGGTCTTAATTTTAAGCGTAATTATGATCTATCAGGATAGGAAGTTATTGAATGCTAACTTCTGGTTAGGAGTGATTAAGATTGCTTCGGTTACCGGATTTACTGTTCTGGCTGGCTTTATTATGATCTCACTTATGCCTTTGAATCTCTTAGATAGAGGTTTTGTTACTCTAGGTAGTAAGGTTGCTATTATTGCCCTTGTAACCCTATCGGTGCATATTATTGTATCGGCTTTATTTGAGCTTGAAGAAGCTCGTCCTATTATGAGGTTTCTTAGAAGGATTGCCCTAAAACCAATTAAGATTAACTTATCTTAAGGTAATATTTGATCTTAGCCTATATAATTACATGAACATGGACCAGGATAGAATTAGAAATTTTTGTATTATTGCTCATATCGATCATGGTAAGTCGACGCTTGCTGATCGTTTGTTAGAGCTAACTGGTACTGTTTCACGACGAGAAATGAAAGAGCAGCTACTGGATAAGATGGATCTAGAGCGCGAAAAAGGTATTACTATTAAACTCGCTCCGGTTAGGATGAAATACCGAGATTATGAATTAAATCTTATAGATACTCCTGGGCACGTTGACTTTAGCTATGAAGTTTCGCGTAGTTTAGCTGCTTGCGAGGGAGCTTTATTGGTAGTTGATGCTACGCAGGGCATACAGGCTCAGACGTTAGCCAATGTTTACCTAGCTATAAATGCTGATTTAAAAATCATCCCTGTTTTAAATAAAATAGATCTTCCGGCTGCAGATACTAATAAAGTTGGAGCAGAAATAGTTAATTTACTTGGTTGTAAGGCGGAGGAAATTTTGCATGTGTCGGCTAAAACTGGACTTGGTGTTGAGGCCGTACTCGAGCGGATCGTAAAAGATGTTCCGCCACCCAAGATTCAACCAGATCATAAAACTAGGGCATTAATTTTTGATAGCTATTTTGATGATTATCGAGGTGTTATTCTTTATGTTCGTTTAGTAGATGGGGCTATAAATAAAAACTCGATGATTCATATGATGGCGTCTGGGGCAGAAGGCATAGCTTTAGAAGTCGGTTCACTGACACCTAATATGACCCCTTTACCAGCACTTAAAAATGGAGAAATTGGCTATATTGTTACTAATCTGAAAACATCGAGAGATGCACATGTTGGCGATACGATCACTTTAACAAATGCTCCCGCCGATGATCCTCTTCCCGGCTATAAAGAAGTCTTACCTTTTGTTTATGCTGGTTTCTTTCCTGAAAGTAACGAAGATTACCAGGCTTTAAAGGATGCTATCGCTAAGCTATCTCTTAATGATTCATCGCTACAGTTTAGTTTAGAAAACTCAGCCATATTGGGGTTTGGCGTCAGAATAGGTTTCTTAGGCTTGCTACATTTAGATATTGTTCGTGAGCGGTTAGAGCGAGAGTATGGATTAGAGCTTGTCGTTACAAATCCTTCAACTGATTATCATATTCTATTAAATAGCGGGGAAGAATTGGACATAAAGAGTGCCGCTGACTTACCAGACCCAACTTTTATAAAAGAAATAAAAGAACCTTGGGTTCGGGGTGAAATTGTACTACCGAAAGAATTCATTGGCCCAATAATGCAACTGATAGCCTTAAAGCGCGGACGCCAGTCTAATTTAAGCTATGTCGAAGATCAGGCTTTAATTAGCTTTGAGGCACCATTAGCAAATTTATTAACGGACTTTTATGATCAATTAAAAAGTCTTAGTAGTGGCTATGGTTCGTTTAATTATGAGCTCGGGGAATATCGGGCAGAAGATTTAGTTAAGGTAGATTTTTTGGTTGCTGGTGAGAAAATAGATGCTTTATCGGTCATGGTTCATCGATCAGAAGCAGATGCGTTGGGGAGAGAGACGTTGGCTAAGTTAAAAGAAATTATACCGAAGCAAAACTTTAAAGTTGCTCTTCAATCATCAGTTGGCGGTAAGATTATTGCTAGAGAAGATATTAGTGCCTATAGAAAAGATGTTACTGTCGGACTATACGGTGGTGATGTAACTAGAAAACGCAAAGTACTAGAGAAGCAAAAAAAAGGTAAACAACGCCTTAAGAAATTTGGGAAAGTGGATATTCCTTCAGAGGCTTTCTTTGTTATGATGCGTCATGATTAAAAAAATTTAACTTGCCCACACTAGTCCAAGTAGGTAATATAGGTCAATGAATCAATTGGTAAATCGCCATCAGTTTGAGTCTATATTAGCTAATTATTCACTCTCCGAAGATGCACATTTGTTATTAAAGAATATGAAATTAGTTTTATTGAGTGGACCTACGGCCGTTGGTCGAAACACCATAATAAACCAATTAATAAAAAACGACAATTATAGCTATATAGTCTCTGATACAACTAGAAAACCGCGAATAAATGATGGTGTTAAAGAAGTGAACGGAGTCACCTATTGGTTTAGAACAGAAAAAGAATTTATCAATGACCTAAAAGCAGGGGAATTTCTAGAGGCTGAGATAATCCACGATCGACAAGTTTCGGGTATCAGTATTCGTGAACTGAGAAAAATACATGAGTTAAATAAGGTAGCTTTAACAGAAGTGGAGATTGGTGGATTTATAAATATCTTAAACATTAAACCGGACACTGTCGGTATTTTTGTCTTGCCCCCATCGTTTGATCAATGGTTAGGTAGGCTATATAGCCGTAGTCAAATGTCTAAAGAAGAGATAGTGAGTCGATTAAAGACTGCTAAAAGAATATTTGAGGCTGCAATTTCTTTCCAAAATACTTTTATCGTTATTAATGATGATTTAGATGTGGCTGTAAATGAGGTAGAAAAGATAATAAAAGGTACTAAATTTGATCAAAATTCAATTAAAAATGCAAAGCTTCTAGCTACTAAACTACTTAGGGACACCAGGGACTATTTAAACAACCTTCAATCAGCTAAGGACTAGAATTCAAGGGACTCTTAGCACTCTTGACTAACGAGTGCCAATACGGTAGAATCATCTTAGGATACTTCTATAACAATTACGAGTAAATTATGATTAGTGAACGCCAGAGTCAGATCTTAAAAGCTATAGTTGAACAATATGCCGAAGTAGCTAGTCCAGTTGGCTCCAATCTTTTAGCCAAGGCTTTTAGCGTATCTTCGGCAACTATTAGATCAGAGATGGCTGAACTTGAACGATTGGGGTTTATTACTCAACCACATACCAGTGCCGGTAGAATACCCACCGATAAAGGATATAGATACTACGTAAATGATTTAACCGAGAACCAGCCCGCTGAGAAAAAAGAGTTGCGTAGCGAAAAAGCTTTAGCTTTAAGAGTACAGGATGGCGGCATACCAGAAAGAATAATTAGAAACGCTGTTGATACGTTGGTTGAGTTAACTCATAACTTAGGTTTAGCAACTATTGGTAATCAGCTATATATTAGTGGTTTAAGTAATTTATTTGGTCAGCCTGAATTTGTAAGCACTGAACAAGTAAAGCTAGTAGCTCAATTATTAGATAATCTTGAGCCCTGGCTTAAAGAGACTTCACCAAATCAACCCCTAAATGTCTATATAGGAAGAGAAAATCCAATTGGCCGCAGTGCTGGGGCAAGTCTTATTATAAGTCGATTTAGGAGTTCGTTTAGTGATCACAGTTATATTGGTGTTTTAGGCCCGACAAGACAACAATATAGAGATGTTATGCACCTTGTGCGGAGGGCTGGAGTTGAATTAGAGGAGGTATTGTATGTCTGATAAGAAAAAACCAGTAGATTCTAAGAGAGAAAAAACAGGCAACGAGGAAGAAATCATTCAATCTTTAACTGAAGCCCTGCAACGCGAAAGAGCTGATTCGGTCAACATGCGACGTCAAAATGAACTGGCCTTAGCTAATGCCCGTAATATGGGCGTACTTAAAGTGATTCGTGAATTGTTACCAGCAATAGATAGCCTTGAGCGATCGCTATTACATGTACCAAAAGAATTAGAAGGAAATGATTACGTTAAGGGCGTTGAAGCTGTTATAAAGCAATTTCAGCATATCTTTTCATCATTGGGCATAGAGAGAATTAAAACGGTTGGTATGCCGTTTGATCCAAGATATCATGAAGCAATTCACCTGGATGATTCGACTGAAGGAAGTAAAGAGGTAGTTAGTGAAGAGCTTCAGGCTGGCTATATGGTCGGTGATGAAGTGGTGCGTCATGCAATGGTGAATGTTAAGTTGGAAAAATAGATCTTTAGCACTCTTGACTATTGAGTGCCAATTTCTTAATATAGTAATAGGTTTAGCACTTAAGACTAATAGTTGCTAATTTGAAAGGATGAATTTATATGTCAAAAATTATAGGAATTGATCTTGGAACAACTAACTCAGCGATGGCTGTAATGCAGGCTGGTAAGCCGGAAATTATCGCTAATAGTGAAGGAAATCGAACTACTCCTTCAGTAGTCGCTGTTAATAAGAATGGCGAGAGATTAGTTGGACAAGTTGCAAGACGACAACAAGTGACTAATTCTAAGAACACTATTTATGAAGTAAAGCGTTTAATTGGAAGAAACTTTAGTGATCCGGAAGTTCAGCGTGACCTTAAGTTAATGGGTTATGAAATCAAGAAAAGCGGTAATGGCGTTAAGGTTGTTATGGCTGATAAAGAGTATAGTCCAGAAGAGATCAGTGCGATGATCTTATCTAAATTAAAAGCTGACGCTGAATCATTTCTTGGTGATAAGGTTAGTGAAGCTGTGATTACTGTGCCAGCATACTTCGATGATAGTCAAAGACAAGCAACCAAAGACGCTGGAAAAATAGCTGGTTTAGAAGTAAAGAGGATCATTAATGAACCTACGGCTGCGGCACTAGCTTATGGTTTGGATAAAGAAGGAAAAACTGACGAAAAGATTGCAGTTTATGACCTTGGTGGAGGAACTTTTGACGTCTCGATTCTTGAACTAGGAGACGGTGTATTTGAAGTTAAGAGTACTAACGGCGATACACATCTTGGTGGTGCCGATTTTGATCGTCTATTAGTTAATTATTTTGTTGATGAATTTAAGAAAGATAGTGGTATTGATATTGCCGATGACAAAGCGGCAATGCAGCGATTACGTGATGAAGCCGAAAAAGCCAAGATAGAGTTGTCTACTGCTCAAGAGGTAGATATTAATTTGCCATTTCTAACTGCCGACGCAGAAGGTCCAAAACATTTTGAGCATAAATTAACTAGAGCAAAACTAGAGAGCTTAGTTGTTGAGTTAATTGACAAAACTGAAAGTCCATGTCAAAAAGCTCTAAAAGACGCTGGGTTGAAAGCCTCCGAAATTGATGCTGTTGTGTTGGTAGGAGGAATGACTCGAATGCCAGCGGTTCAGGAGAAAGTTAAGAAGATATTTAACCAAGAGCCAATGAAGGGCGTTAATCCTGATGAGGTTGTGGCTGTTGGGGCTGCTATTCAAGGAGGTGTACTTCAGGGAGATGTTAAGGATGTTTTGTTACTTGATGTAACTCCTTTAAGCTTAGGTATCGAAACTATGGGTGGAGTGATGACTAAGCTAATTGATCGCAACACTACTATTCCAACATCTAAGAGCGAGGTCTTCTCTACAGCAGCAGACAATCAGCCGCAAGTAGAGATTCATGTTGCTCAAGGTGAAAGAGATATGATTGATGGAAATAAGAGTCTAGGAAGGTTTATCCTTGATGGTATTCCACCGGCGCCTAGAGGAATTCCTCAAATAGAAGTCACTTTTAATATAGACGCAAATGGTATTCTAAATGTTACAGCTAAAGATAAAGGTACAGGCAAGGAGCAGAGCATAACTATTAGTGGCTCAGGCAATCTAGATAAAACTGAAGTTGAGCGAATGGCTAAAGAAGCTGAACTACATGCCGACGAGGATAAAGAAAAAAAGGCAGCTGTTGAGGCAAGAAACTTATTAGATAGTGCCGTATATCAGGCTGATAAACTAGCTAAGGACAATAAAGATAAATTAGCTGATGCTGATATGAAAACCTTGAACGAAGCTATTGATAAAGCTAAGAAAGTAGTCAAAGACGATAAAGCTAGTAAGGATAGTCTAGAAGAAGCAGCTAAAGCTTTAAACGATACCATGATGCCGATTGGCGCTAAGTTATATGAATCTTCAAGTACAGAAGAAGCACCAGCTAGTGATGGCGGTAGTGGTCAAGATAAAACCGAAGATGGCCCAATAGAAGGTGAAGTGGTGGACGAAAAAACTGAAGAAGAGAAATAGGCGCATAATCCAATCAGCCTTCACCAAAAGTTAATTAATGATACAATTAAGCAAGATACATAAGGTGTAAAATGGCTCAACGGGACTATTACGAAATTTTAGGCGTATCTAAAGATGCCTCTGCCGACGAAATAAAAAAAGCATTTCGTAGAGCAGCTATTGAATCACACCCTGATCGTGGTGGTGACGAAGCTAAATTTAAAGAAGTAAATGAAGCTTATGAGGTACTTAAAGATCCAGCTAAGCGTCAACGCTATGATCAGTTTGGTCATGCTGGAGTAGGTGGTAATCCAGCTAGCGGAGGCTTTGGTGGCTTTGAAGGATTTGGCAATGGCAATGTTAATTTTGATTTCGGTGATCTTGGACTAGGAGATATTTTTAGTAGTTTTTTTGGCGGCGGTAGTCAAGGGGGTGGTCGTGCTGAACAACCTAATCGAGGTCGTGATGTTGAAACTAGGGTAGAAATAGGATTTACTCAAGCAATTTTTGGTACTGAGGTAGATTTAAATTTATCGTTGATGGATAGCTGTGACCATTGTAAGGGGACGACAGCTGAGCCGGGTTATGAATTAAAGAAATGTGATACCTGCGGCGGTAGTGGCCAAGTAGTAAGAGTGACCCGGACGGTTTTTGGCAATATACAACAGGCTAGTGTTTGCCCCACCTGTAAGGGAAAGGGTAAAATACCCGAAAAAACCTGTAGTGTTTGCCATGGTAAAGGCACGCAAGAAAAAAGACAAAAGATAAGCCTTAAAGTTCCGGCGGGAGTTGATGATGGGGCGACAATTCGGTTAAGAGAACACGGTGAGGCAATGGCTGGTGGTAGTAAGGGTGATTTGTATGTCAATATTCGGGTTAAGCCAGATAAGAAGTTTACTCGTGAGGGTGAACTTATATTAAGTGATGAGCACGTTGATATGGTCACTGCCACACTAGGTGGTGAGATAGAGGTTGAGACGGTTGATGGACCGGTTGTTATGAAGGTTCCAGCCGGCACTCAAAGTCATAGCGATTTTAAATTATCGGGACATGGAGTGCCTGGTATACGTGGAAATAGCCGAGGGGCTCATATAGTTACTATTATTGTCGATACTCCTACTAAGTTAACTAAGGCCCAGCAAGATATATTAAAAGAGTTTGCGGCTTTATCTTCATCAACTGATAAGCATGGTTTTTGGCGTTAAGCTTGCTAAAGTTGCTCTAAGCGTATATTAATAAAAACTATGAAATACAAAAATAATAACCAGCGGGGTTTTATTCCTTTATTAATAGTAATCTTAATAATTGTAGTAGTGGTTATCTATCTGGCCTATGTAAGAGTACATAAGGGTGTTAAATAGGAAAGTTTAAATAAATAATGAATCAACCTTTAACCCACATTGGCACTAAAGAACTGGTAAGTTTACCGGACTTTGGAATTAATGATGTTTTAGCAAAAATAGATACTGGAGCTGATAGTTCAGCTATCTGGGCTAGTAACATTATTGAGAGAGACGGAGAGTTATGTTTTACGTTATTTGGTCCAGGCTCGCCAAACTATACGGCTGAAGAAATAAAAACTCGTAAATATTCTTTGGTGACGGTAAAAAACTCTTTTGGGCAGAAAGAGGTTAGATTTAAGGTTATTCTTAAAATAAGAATGGCCGAGCGTAATATAAATGTACGTATTACTCTTGCTAATCGTGCAAACAACCGTTTTCCGATATTAATCGGTAGAAGAACACTCAAGGGTAAATTTCTTGTTGACGTATCTAAAATGAGCAACTTAACCTTAAATAGTAAGGTTTTATTTTTAGTAGCGAAAAGAAGTGAAACAAATAGAAAATTTGTAGAATTTATAAAAGAAGAGGGAATAAATCTAAAACTGACAGCCTATGAAGATTTAGTGTTTTATTGCGGTGGTGATGGCAATCGTATTGTTATAGCTGATAGTAACGAGGATATATCGGCTTATGGATTAACTTATTTTAGAACTAGCAAGGTCTATGGACATTTGTATGTTTCGGCTTCAATTGCTCAATATTTGTATGATAGAAATTTGGATTTTATTGATCGGACAGTTATTCAGACACCGTCTCCGGATAAGCTGTTTGAATACGTAATGCTAACCGATAAGGGCTTAAAAATCCCAGCTACTCTCTTTATGTTGCCATCTAGGATGGAAAAGGCTTACGAAATGATTGTGGCTAACTTAGGCATTCCTTTTATCTTAAAAGACACCCTAGGATCTAAAGGAGATAATAATTACTTAATAAATACAAAAGCTGAATTCGATAGGGCCATGTTTCAGGCTAAAGAGCTGGGTGTTTGGTTGATGGCCCAGAAGTATATACCTAACGACTCAGACTATCGGTTGTTGGTAATTGGCGGTCAGGTCGTGGTGGTCATAAAACGTAGTCGTAAAGATGATACTACGCACTTAAATAATATTTCCCAAGGTGCCAACGCTGAGTTTATTGATCCGTCAACTTTCTCTTCTTCGCAAATTAATAATTCTATTGCCGCTGCTAAAATATTACAGCTTCAAATTGCTGGTGTAGATATAGTCCAAGACAAACAAACAAAATTATGGTATTGTCTTGAAGTCAATAAATCACCGCAAATATATACGGGAGCATTTACTGAAGAAAAGCAGGCTGCTATTGCCAAGTACTTTAGTCAGCGATTGTACGATTAAGTTATAACAAGTTAAAGGTATGACATATGAAAATTGCTATTTTATCCAAAGGTCGTAAAAATTATTCAACTACTAGATTAGTTGAACAAGCTAAGCTACGCGGACATGAAGTTACGGTTATTAATTATGCTAAATGTTTTGTGACGCTTGAACAAAATAACCCAGTAGTCAATTATGGAGGTGAGATAATTACCGATATAGATGCTATTATTCCTCGAATTTCGGCCAATCTAACTAACTACGGATCATCTATAGTTAGACAATTTGAGATGCAGAACGTATTTACTACTACAAGCTCTATCGCTATAGTTAGAGCCAGAGATAAGCTAAGAAGCATGCAGCTACTGGCTAAATCTGGAGTTGGAATTCCCAAAACTGTATTTGCTAGGGAGACCGCCGATTATGAAGGAGTGCTGGAGCAGGTAGGAGGTGCACCGGTTATTATTAAAGTTGCTCGAGGTACTCACGGAACTGGAGTGGTTCTAGCCGAAACAAGAAAAGCTGCCTTAGCAGTAATGCAGGCTTTCAATGTGGAAGGTGTTAACTTTTTAGTCCAAGAATATATAGCTGAAAGTAAGGGATCGGACATTCGAGCATTTGTAGTAAATGGTAAAGTAGTGGCTAGTATGATGCGTAATAGTAATGATGATGATTTTAGGTCTAATCTTCATCAAGGTGGTCAAGGAGAGGTAGTAAAGTTAACCGATATAGAAAGAAAAACTGCTCAAAAAGCAGCAAAGGCTATGGGGTTAACGATTGCTGGTGTAGATATGTTACGATCAGATAGAGGACCTTTGGTGCTTGAAGTGAATGCATCACCTGGGTTTGGTATTGAGAAAGTGACTGGAAGAAACGTTGCCGCTAGCATTATTGAATACACTGAGCATTCCGCAAAGACGGGTAGGCGTAAAGATAAAGTAGGCGCCTAAAATAAAGTATTAGCTACTAAAGTTAGCTTTAAGCCGCTCATGCTATAGTAAAGGATAGCTATGACAATTGGTTTATTATGGTTAGCTTTAATTGTGTTGATTCCTTTAGTAGGTTTTTATTTTCTTGGCATAAATGCCGCACCGGTGTTTCTGAGCTTATGCTTAGGCTATGTATTGGTTATGTTTGATTCTAAGAACGCCTCTAACGTTGCCGGTTCTATCAATAAGAACGCCCCAATTCATATAAATGCTTCGTTGGTGGCAATAAATCTAATTCTTCTTTTAGGACCAGCCGTATTAACGATTATTAGTCAATTAAGGTCTATCTCTGGACATAAAAAGTTTTTAAATATACTATCTTCCGCCAGTGTTGGTTTATTCGGGGCTTTGATTATTGTACCTAGGCTACCATCTGGAGTTTCAAACTCAATAATGAGTAATAGCTATTGGCTGCAAATACTTAAGTATAAAACCGCAATTGTAGGTATAGGTGGTTTGATTGCGATAGTATTTTTTCTAATGAGTCTTAAGAAAAAAGAAACCAAGAAACATCATGAACATAAATGATCTAAACTGTAGATTGGTTATGGTTAAGAGTTAAAAGCCGAGAAATTATAAAGGCTGCAATTATGTAGATAGCTATTGCTACCAGGCTTGCCACTTCTAGCCTTGCGATACCGTAGTTTATCTTGTACGCGAAAATGCCAAAGAATGGTCGAGCGAATGGATAGCTTACGCTATAGATAAAGTTAACAAAACCATTTGCTGGGTTGGCTCCAAATAGGACGAAGAAGAATCTGATGCCTAATAAAACAACTATAATCATGGCTATTAGCCATACTAAATGAGCTATTGTTGACGTTACAGAATTATTATTCTGATTAACCTGTTGATTATTATTGTCTTCGGTGATGATAGTTTTCTCGGTCATTATGTTTACTCCTTAGTTAATTTAGGCCAATAACGGATTGTTGGTCTGTTGTTTGTCGTTTGATGTTTTGGTTGCAGAACGTACTTCTAGCGCCGTTAAGCCTATTGCCGCTGCTGAAGCTAGAAAGGCAAACGTATCTAGAAATGGCATTAATCCATTATAGGTAGATATTAATGCCCAACCACCTACAGTTAAAGCTATTATTCCAGCCAGAATTCTAAATACTACCTGACGAGGAGGTTTAGTTATTATCTGGAGGAACAAAATAGAGGCTATAATTTCCCTTACATACTGGTAAAAGTTACTGTCGTTGGCAAATAGAAATATTTGATTATTTGGTATGAAGGCTGTTCCTAAAGCTAAGATTACTATACTGATCAAAGATAAAACCAGAAGTATTTTCCCCATAATCTTTCTCTCCCTTCTATACTTTAATGAATTACTCTATTAATCATAGTTAAGCTTTCGATAAGTGTAAGTAAAAATTATTACTTTATTAGAATTAGGCAACTTTGTCAAAAATCTTACAATAGTACTATAATAAAGAAATATAATAGCTAAGTTGTTTAATATTTCGCACCTAAAAGATGGCTATATTAGCTAAACTGTAGATTATGCTATTTTCTTTTGCGCGTATCATCTATAAATACAAAGTTTATTTTCTAATTTTTGGTTTATTTTGTATGGCTGCCGGATCTGTTTATGCGGTGGGAATATTTAATAGTCTACAGCAAGGTGGCTTTAGTGCCCCTGCCTCTCAGTCTCATGCAGTTGACAATATAGTAAAAAATGACTTTGGTGGTAATAAAAATTCATTGGTTTTATTATTCTCTTCCAATAAGCTTGATTATAGTCAAAAAGCCTATCGATTTGAGGCTGAGACAGTTATTGGTAACATAGCCAGCCTACCGATAGTTAATAGTACTAGTTCCTATTATTCAACCGGTAGCAAACAATTTATATCGAATAATAAGCATTTAACTTATGCATTAGTTGGTCTTAAGGGTAACTCAAATCAGCAGGCGAACGAGGTATCGCAAATCCAACCATGGTTACAAAATAATGTTTTGAAGGTTAGGATAGGTGGTGTTGCTGCCGCCAATAACGAGCTTACTAGTTATATTCAACAAGATTTAATAACAGCAGAAAAATATAGTTTTCCAATTACGGCTATATTGTTGGTTATTATTTTTGGCAGTCTGACTGCTGCGGCTTTACCTTTTGCACTTGGCTTGTATGGAATTATTGGTGCCTTAGTTATTAGTCGGTTGGTGACGATAGCTATGCCAATGTCGGTATATGTTATAGATATCGTAAGCCTACTGGGTTTAGGCCTTGGGATTGACTATAGTTTGTTTATAGTAAATCGATATCGAGAAGAGCTTAGAAATTATCCTGGAGACGAGTCAAAAGCTTTATGCAAAACTGTATCGACGGCTGGCAAAACCGTAATTTATAGTGGACTTACTGTGATGATTGCAGTGGCTGGATTAATTATTTTTCCGATTGAATATATTAGAAGTATTGGTGTTGGTGGAGCGGCTGCCGTTTTAATAGCAGTGGTTGGGTCACTTCTTTTTCTACCTGCGATATTGGCCTTATTGGGAGATAAGGTAAATTCGTTAAAAATATCTTCATTGGTGCCATCACGTTTTAAGCTTAAAGATAATAATAGTGGAATTTGGGAAAGGATTGCGCATACTGTTCTGCGCTTTCCGCTATTAACCATAATAGGCACCTTGGCTTTATTGCTTATAGCCGGCTCGCCTTTTTTAAACGTAAACTTTTCAAGCAGTACCTATAATGTATTGCCGAAAAACGCACCGGCTAGAGTAGTTGCTCAGACGCTTACTTCTAAATTTACATATGGTAACCAGTCTCCAATAAACGTCATTGTCCCGATATCTAAAATAAGAAGCAGAAGTGATATAGCTGGCTACGTAAATAAACTAACGTCACTTAAAGGAGTGTCTAGGCTAGAACATTATCAAGAAAGCTCAGGTTATTTACTTCTTAGTATCTTGCCAAACCAAAATAATACACCTGCCGTTAATCAAGCGCTTGTATCATCTATTCGTGCTTTATCGGTTAATGGAATAAAAGGTATGGTAGGAGGCCAGGTTGCCGATTTGCTCGATCTTATTAATTTAATAAAACAATATGGTATCTATGCAGGTGTTTTAGTAGCTGTAGCTATGATGGTTTTGTTCTTTTTATTATTAGGTAGTATTGTAATTCCACTTAAGACAATTATATTAACAACTTTATCGTTATCTTCTGCATTTGGAGTATTAGTATGGGTTTTTCAAGAAGGTCATTTTACAGGATTGTTGGGCTTTACTAAGCTTAGTGGAATAGATGCTTCTCAGTTGGTGATAATATTTGCTTTAGCCTTTGGTCTATCTATGGACTATGCGGCATTTTTATTTAGTAGGATTAAAGAAAATTTTGCTGAACATGCTGATATGTCGAGGGCGATAATTTGGGGTGTCCAAAAAACTGGAAGAATAATAACATCAGCAGCTATATTGCTACTTGTTGTTATCGGATCATTTGCTGTTGGTCGGGTAGTGAGCATGAAAGAAGTGGCGATCGGTTTGATTGTGGCTGTAGTAGTAGATGTTTTTGTTGTACGCTTATTGCTTGTACCGGCTAGTATGAAGATGATGGGTAAGTATAACTGGTGGTTACCTAGGCCATTAAAAAAGATTCATGAAAAGGTAAAGTTGCTTGATTAAGAACAAACAAATTTAAGTTATGGCGATATAAGAGTTAAACTTATCCATATGCCCAATAACAGTAAGTTTCCAAGAGACTTTTTATGGGGAGCAAGCACTGCCGCTCATCAAGTAGAAGGAAATAACGATAACCAGTGGACACAGTGGGAGTTTGGGCATGCAGAAAAATGGGCTAAAGAAGCACCAGATAAACTCAAGAATTTAGAGAATTATTCAAGCATATTAAGCTCTATATCTGACCCGGCAAATTATATTTCTGGACAAGGGATTGAACATTATAAGTTGTATAAACAAGACTTTGACTTATTAGGTCAGCTTAATATGAATGCCTACAGATTTGGCGTTGAATGGTCGAGAATAGAACCAAGTGAAGGTCAATGGGACATTCAAGCAATCAATCATTATAAAAACTATATTAATGAGTTAATTAGTCGTGAAATAGAACCTATTTTAACCATTTGGCATTGGACAATGCCAAACTGGTTCACTGAAAAAGGTGGCTTCGAGAATAAAGCTAATATTAAATATTTTGAACGTTTTAGCGCTAAAATTACCGAAGAACTAGCTGAAAATATAAAATATATAATAATATTAAACGAACCAAACGTATATGCTAGTCATGGTTATTATTTAGCGATATGGCCTCCTGGTGGAAAAAGCGTATTTAGGAGTTTTAAGGTTTTTTATAATTTAAGTCTTGCCCATAAAGCCGCCTATAGGACAATTAAGTCGCTTAATCCTAATTTACGGATTGGTATAGCTGCTCAGTTGTCTGATTCTCATCCGATCGACAATCAGTTAGCCACTAAAGCGGTTGTACGTGCCAGAAATTATATATGGAACTGGTGGTTCCTTAATCGCATTATCAAGCAGCTTGATTTTATCGGTTTAAACTACTATTTTACCGAATACTATAATTGGCGGCAGCAACCAAAAAACCCAGACACTCCATTAAATGACATGGGATGGTATATGGAACCACGGGGAATATATAATTTATTAATTGAATTAAATAAACGTTACCATAAACCTATAATCATAACCGAGAATGGGCTGGCTGATGGCAAGGATAAATATCGAAAGTGGTGGATTAAAGAAACACTTATTGCTATGCAAAAGGCAATTGAAGATGGAGTGAAATTAGTGGGTTATTTACACTGGAGCCTATTAGACAACTTTGAATGGAATTCTGGTTGGTGGCCAAAATTTGGCTTAGTTGCAGTTAATAGAAAGTACATGAAACGAACTATTAAGCCTAGTGCGAAATGGTTTGCTAGTGAGATTAAAAAATACAAGAATAATTAAACTCAAGACTGAGCTAACTTAGGGTTAATCCAGTTTAGTATACCGTGTTTATGAATTAAGTAAGCCATAGCCTTTAGCTGCTCATTATTTCGTTGATTGCCGCGTACATCAATGTAGTGATGAACGACTTCAACTGAAGGATCGAACTGCCTTTTGATGCCTTTTTGTTCTAGCCTCAACGATAAGTCTTGTGTTTCGTGGGCTCTTAATTTTGGATCATAACCCCCTATTTTGTTAAATAAATCTGCGGGTATGAACATATTGCCCTCATGCACCCAGAAAGCTTTTGTAGCGGTAGGATGACTTAGGACATTAGGCCAGTCTTTCATAATTGCTTGTCCTAATCGGCGTGCTGCTACCGCTGTATATGGTTTGTCTTTGAGCCGATCAATAATCAATGGTAGGCCGGCAGTGGTGTTTGTTTTAAGGCAAAATCTAGGTCCATAGTTATATGGTTCCTGTGAACTATCTTTTCTACTAACCAGTCCACCCATAACACCAACTCCTTGGTCTTGATAGTAACTAAACCTATCGCTTGCCACATTAGGAGTATCTGGTGTTTTTAATTCCATGTCCGCATCAATAAAGTGAAGAATTGCTGATTCAACATGACCTATAATTCTATTACGATTTGACCCAGCGCCTATATTTTCCTGCCCACGAATTAAGTTAACATCAGTTCCATAAGATTTAACTATATCGATACTATTGTCAGTTGATGCATCGTCAAGAACGTAGACGGCTGCATATTCCTGATTTAATAGGGCAGGGATGAGTGACTTTAAATTCTCACCCATATTGTAATTTGGCACTGCTGCTACAACAGGTAATTTTGACATAAAGAACATAATATCATAAAAATACAAATTGATCTATAAGATTTATTAGTGCCTTATATTTTTTTCTTTTCTGGGAATATCCAGTACTTATACCAAAGATAACTCCAGATAGTGAAGAAACCGGCTGATATAAAGAAGCCAATATAGGGCGTAATACCAATAGACTTTAGACCGAATATGATCAGATAATCTAAGACAAAACCAATCGATTCGATTAATATGTAACGAGCAGCATGCTGCATTTCACTAAGGTGAACCCTATCTTTAAAGGCCCATAGTCGTTGAACTACATAATTACTACTCCAACCAATAACATCGGCTAGTATTTTGGCTGGAAACCATCCCCAATGTAAACCGCTGTAACATATGGCAAATATTGCATAACCAAGCCAAAAATATAAACCACCGCCAATCCAGTATTTAAAAAAGCGATTTATTTCTTTTTTAGTTTTTTCGTCTCTTTGTTTCTTAAGCTTAAACTTCTTAAATGTCATTATGCAATAATAGCATTGAATATATATATTTTTTAAGTTGCTAATAGCGAATAACTGAAATTAATTGTTTATTAATCATAACTTAAATATAGTTTGGCATTAAACAAGCAGTGGCTTTACAAAAGGTTGTCCGTATTGGCAGTTTCTAGATTATTTGAGTGTAGTATTGTTTGAATTGAGCTATGGGGTCATTATGTTGGTTAATCCCATATGCTAGCGTTTGTTTAGGTAGTGTTTGATATATTTGTCTGCCGGTCTTTGGAGTTTGGGCTTTAGGACGACGAAGTATTCTATTAATAATTTATAACTTGTCGATATTTAATTTTTGTTAGCGTTTAGTTTGCCTGTTTGCTAGTTGGTGAAATCAGGAACGTCCTGGGCTGCCTGGTGAGTCGTGAAATACTGTTTGGCTATGTTCCACAGCGATGGATCATGTTCTACCTCCATTCTGTAATACCAGTATTCTGCCCCCCACATGTATATGGTCTTAATGCCGGTATTTTCAGCGAACTGAAACTGAGACTTGAACATTGCGGGGCTCATGGTTTTGTTTTGCTGACTAAGTGAGGTTTGTTTCAGAGTTTTTTCATTAGGAGCCCAAGGCTCTGCTTGAAACTCGGCTATGAAAAGATTTCGATGATCAAAGATTCTCATACTACCTGCTAAATAAGAGTAATACCAAGCTGGATATGGCAGAGTTAAGTAGTGGTGAGTTACTTTAGCATCCCATACTCTTCGATAAACCGAAAGACCGTAGGCATTAGCTATTGGTGGACTGATGGCGGCCCCGAAAACGTTATTGCTTCGACTGATAATGGCCGGTTTTGAAGGATCAAGCCGTTTGACCAAGTCATACTCGCTTTTGAGGCGCGCTGGACTGAAGTTTGTACAGTCGCCAAAGGCTTTTAAATAATACTCGTTCTCTACCTGATAGGCGCTTAATGCGGGATTATTCTTATATTTATTTATTACTTTGGCCATAACTGACTCCAATTGAGGTTGCCATACACTAACGGGTTCTTTCTGTGCCCATGCTGGCATGTGGCACTCAGGCCAATCAGGCTGCCTTAATCCGACGACCAAAAGAACATGGGCATGGTATTCGTCGGCAAGCTTGAATTCCCAATTTAGCTGAGAGAAGTTATAGCTGCCTTTGGTTGGTTCTATGTCCGTCCAATAGCTGACGAGACGAAAGTTTCTAACTCCAATATCCAATAAGGACTTCATGGTTTGTTCTGGATTTACTCCAAGAAATTGTGCGTAGTCCGGTATAAAACTAACTCCCATTGTCAGTGGAATTGATGATTGAGTGGAGATATACCAGCGAGCTATACCATATGCTGTCCCGAAAAATAGAAGCACAATTACTAAGACAATGACCTTTACTTTATTCCACCAATTTCTAGCCCAGTATTTTTTTGGGAAACATTTAACATATTGCCAGGCTTTATTTAGGTAAGTATTCGGACTTTTCATATGTCTTTAGGTTCTTAAGCGGTTAATCTTTAATAGGAGTATTTATTAAAAAGTATACTCTGAAGTCCATTAGGTTTAATGTTCCGATGTGCTTTTTGTCGTAACGATGATCAGGTTTTCTCAATCAATTTTTGTAGTTGATCTATTAGTCCAATAACCTTTTCCTCAGACAGCGTATTTGTTAATTGAAGTGTTTGCAGAAACCCTTCTATCTCATTTGATAGTTGATCTAAAATAGTGTGGTTTGCTGTTGGTCTACAGTATTCTTTTGCAAAAGCATTTGTACTCTTTTTTAATGCATTGATTATACTATCGTCGGTACCCAAAGAACCAATAATACCCGCCGAAGCGCCTCCCATGCTTAGCGCATTGATCTGCATTATTTTTTTAAAAAATAGATCTAGATCGGACGTTTTAGGCATAGGTTCAGTATAGCAGAGGCCTAATTATAGAAGTTTTTATTGTTCATGCTTGGAGGGTCAGCAAGTAAATAAGGTATATATTTTAGTTGTAAGTTATAGGAAATTTCGTGGAGGTTTTTGGTTATTAGTCCGACTATATAAATACCATTCAACTAGTCTTCTTTGGTGTTCTTCATTCATGCCCCTATGTAGTTTTAACTTAGTTCTTAGTTGAGAGTTAATACCACCCATAGGAATTTGAATGCATAAATCAGCAGCATTGGATGCTTCTTCTGACACCCCCTTAGATTCATTACCAAACCAGACGGCAAGCCTTTTTTGGGTGAATGTCTCTTCATATAAATTAACGTTCATCTTGCCTTTAAGATGCGAAGAGGTAACCGCGATGGTGTATTCGTTGTTTCGTAAATGCTCGATACAATCAGTGGCTGTTTTGAAACGTTTCACGAATACCCACTTGTTAGCTCCAACGCTAACGTTCTTCAGGTGTTTATTGGTGCGTGCAGTTTCAAAATCACTAACAATATCATTTTCGCCAATGACATAAAGTTTCTCAATGCCAAAAGCTGAAATGTTTCTCATTGCGGATGCAATGTTAACAATATCCTTTGGATTTTCAAGAACGCAAATAAAGTATTTATTCTGCAGATGCTTTACTTGCCTAATCCTATCTCTTATGGGCATAACAGATGAAGTATATCAAAAAATGCAAAAAGATACCTTGGATGTAAGACAGGATTATAGATATAAACTAAATTGCTAGTGCAGAAAATAACAGGGAATGTCTGGAGGTCCAGTGTGACCTTATCGCAACCAGACTAAAAGAGAATAAAGAACTATCAACCCGATAGCCTAAACTATTGCTACACCTCGCTTATAACTTCAAATCCCTTGAAGCTACCAGTAATTGCAAGCCCGATAATTTCGCCTTTGCAAATACCCTTTTGGCGAATCTTTTTAGCCGTTTCATTCAAGGTAGAACCTGACCCGACAGCGTCATCAATGAGTAAAATACTATCGTAGCTGTCATTACTCTCAACAACAATAGTTTCCTTAGCATTCATTACTCTGTCTTCAATTTTACTTAGAGTCTTTTGCGGCACAGCCACTGGCGTCTTAACCTTATTAATTACCAGGGTTCTCGTAGAAAGATTTAGTCTTTTTTGAATCTGCTTCATAAGTTGCAATTCTCTTTTGACTGTAGGCGGTATAAATCCGACGCCATCAATGCCATACTCTTTAATTACTTTTAGAACGGAGGGTTTAATAATATCTGATAGTTCGTTGATTAGTTGTCTATTTTGACTCTGCTTGGCAAACAAAAGAAGCTGGCCTAGCTTTGTTTTACCAAATATTTCTATGGCATAGAAATCAATATAAAAAAGGTTATCCAAAGCCACATCGTCAAATGTTGATTTCATTTTGTACATCCCGTCAATAAGGCCGTGTTTGGTGTATTTTCGATATTTATCAAGGGTATATTTATAGGTATTGGCTGTTGTTATTGGGTCAAGCTTTCTTTCTTGGCACCAAACGAAAAAACCATCCAAGCCCTCCAACATCACTCCCCTAGGGGTAACGTACAAGAAGTTATCTATAATTATATTCTGAATATTCTTGTCGATTGATTTAAGTTGGTTTTCCGTTTTTTGGATAGGAATTATCTTAGGCCGTACAGCGTAATAGACCTTAGGTGGTTTACCTGTTTTTACGACCTTATCACGGTCCAGCAAAGCTTTTAGCTGCTTTCTAACTGCACGGTCAGTTATATCTAGATAATCTGTTAGCTCAGCTCCTGTAACTTGGCCATGTTCTTCAATATATTCAATTATTTTTTGTGAGGTAGTCATGCATGAAGTATATCACAAAAGTTCCTAGTACACCAGGAACTAGGAACTTTGTTAACTAAGCTATGTAGTGGAGACCATCGTGGAAACTGTAGCATCCGCAATCCAGGACAACCAACAGTTACATATCGGCCGTTTCAATTTAGTGGTCAGCAAGGATTGATTTTATTTCAATAGCCCAAGGTAGTCCAAGCCCAACATCGCTCCTGCTGTATCGGTTAGCTCTCCGCTTCTTGCTTCATTAACAAAATCTTTAATGCTAAGAAGCTCTAGCTCTGCAAATTCAGTGCTATCCAACTTTTGTTCGATTACTTTTTTACAGTTTATAGCAACAATGATGTGCCTATCTTGCTGAGTATACGCATCATTCTGCCATTGACCACTCCAAATCACTGTGCCCGAATACCCTGTTTCTTCTTTTAGCTCTCGCATGCCAGCCTTTATAGGATCTTCATTAATTTCAACAAAGCCGCCAGGCAGCTCGTTATATATTTCGTCAGGTCCAGGGCGATATTGCTTGACAGTAATAACCTTGTTATCTTCTGTGACCGCTAAAACACAAGCTCCAGCTCCGGCAGTACGGATGTAATAATCAGCTTTCTCTCCGCTGGGTAGCGTGTAAATTCTTTTTTGGATTAACCAAGAGTACTTCTTGAAAACTTCCTCTCGGCTCAACTCTCTCCATCTTTTAATCATAGCCTAATGATAACCTAGAATAGATTGCCACACCAACAGAGGAGACCAGATGTTATGATGGTGGACTGACTGAGCAAACAGTCATCCAAATCAAACGTTGCTGGCTCTCCTTTTTTAGTGTAGGTCAATTAAGACCTAATGGGCACTATACAATCATACGGTGTTAACCAATTTATAGACTTCTCTCTGGATTTCATCAACAATTCACTAGCTAACTGGTGGTCATTAGATAAAGCCGTAATGCGAAAGGGTAAAGACTTAATATTTCCTGTTGGTTTTTCGCTCAAAAAAGATAAAAAAGTTTACCCCCAAGAAATCAGCCCCATTTACAGATACAATTTACCCAACTTAAACAGAAAAATGAATGAAATACAGTTCGTGGAGGGCCCAGTGTGACCTTATCGCAACTGAGATTAGTAAAGATTTTGCTATTTATATAGTTGACTATGAGTACCTATAAAACCGAAGATAATAACAATATCTCCTTTGACTGTATACAGTGCACGGACATCGCCGGTGACATCAATACTCCTGTAGCCCAGATACCTACCTTTTAACGCATGGTTACGCAGTATAAAATCAAAAGGGTTACTTTTAAATATAGCTATACGATTTTTATAGATAGTTTTTGTTTTGTCATTTAGCTTTGAGTATTGTTTATCGAAAGTTTTAGTGGTTTCAATAATCATTACAGACTATCCAAGTGAGCAAACATTTCTTCCAACGTTTCAAAAGGTCCACTAAATTCACCAGCAGCTATTTCTTTTTCGGCTTGCTCAATCGCTTTCTCCATTTCTTCAGTCATAGGCTCAGAAGCAGTAAAGTGCACACTACCAGTAGAAGCTAGTTCGTACAGGTAGGCGTTGAGCAAATTGCTCAGGGGTATACCTATCTGTTTCGCAACAGCCTGAGCTTTTGCCTTCGTAGCATCATCAGTTTTAAAGTTTATTACAGCTGTTTTCATATAATCTAGTGTATATACAATGGATTATATTGTCAATACTTTTTAAGCAAAGTTTTTTAGAAAATACAGAGATTGAAGCAAAAATAATATGGAGGGCCCAGTGTGACACTATCGCAACTGAATTAAAAGAGAACCCTAACTTATGTAGGGCTACATTAAACGAAACTATTGCGTGGAGCACGTGAATTTGTTATAGTGCTTATATGAAGCAGAATCTAACAGTACAGCTGGATCAGTCGGTAATCCGTGACGCTAAAGTCTTGGCGGCCAAAAGGTCATCCTCCCTGAGTAAGTTTTTATCTGATCAAATACAGTTGATTGCAGCCCAAGAATCCGACTACGA
>DAHXNJ010000018.1 GCA_027365445.1 Candidatus Saccharimonadota bacterium
ATACTTCCTTAAGCACCTTTCCGTCCGGCAAGAGCTCGTTCAATTAATCCAGCATCTTTTTGAGCATCAACTTTTTCATCTAAAACAATGGTAGTTGCCTGAGCTACTAAATTAACCATTTCTGTTTCCAATTTACGTCTAGCTCGTGCAATTTCCTGTTCTGTTCTAGTTTCTGCCTCTTTCATTACAATTTCAGCCTTAGCCCGCGCATCGCCTTCAGCAGCTTTTACCATCTGCTTAGCGGTTTCATTTGCATCATTAATTATCTGATCAGCCTTAACTCTAGTTTGATGCAATGTTTTCTCAACTTTCTCTTCTAGGGCAGCTTCATCATGGCGCATTTTCTCACCAAGCTTAACACCATCTTCAATAACCTTACGTCTTTGGTCTAGGACTTTAATAATCGGACCAAAGGCCCATTTACGCAAAACCAAAAAAGCTAATATAAAAGTTATCAGCTGCGTAATGAATGCCGAGAAGTTAACACCTAAAGCACCAATACCTGATGAACTAGCAGCGAATAAAGGGGAAGTTAAAAACATAATATTACTTTTGCTATACCTTATTTAACGATAAATATCGATGCAAAGGCGAGCAAACCAAAAAGCTCGACAATAGCAACGAAAATTAATGCCTGTCCTAAGAACTTGGCGGCTTCTGGATTTCGACCTACGGCCTGAAGATAATTACCACCAATTAAACCGATGCCGATGCCAGGCCCGATAAATCCGCCACCGATCATTAAACCCTTACCGATTATTGAAATATTAAGTGTTGCTAATATTGGATCCATATTTTTCTTTACTACTCCTGCTTATTTCTTATATTTATTAATTACCAAGTAACTTTGGTCTAACCGTATTTCATACTCCACCAGCATTACCAACCTTTCCAGGTTCTGCTTTTATTGTTTCAGGTAGTTCATCTTCGGTCAAGTATTCATCATGAGACAAATCATTATGATCATGAGCATGATTAACCGCAACCGCTAAGTACATTACCGACAATACAGTAAAGATATAAGCCTGAAGCATGCAGATAAATATTTCAACTAGGTAAAATGGTAAAGCAGTAACCGGTCCCGCAAAACTTCCAAGATAAGCAAAAACATCAATAACTATCATGCCAATAGTTACATTTAAATAAAGTCGAAGCGATAAGCTAATAACTCGAGTTAAATCAGTAAACATCTCAAGTAAACCAATAACAAAATATAACGGATTTTTTGGACTACCAACAAAGAAGTGCCTTAAGTAAATTCCAAAACCACCAGACTCTTTAACAGATGCATAGTAGACCAGTCCCATCGTTACCACACCAATCGCAAAGGTAGCATCAAGATCAGCGGTAAATGGTCTTAAAAGTGGAGCCGAGCCATGCCTAAAAGCATCACCAATCACTGGTAACAATTCAGACCAGTTATTAAATAAAATAAAGAAAAAGACAGTCACAAAATAAGGAACATATTTACGACCTACTCCTGGTCGGTTAAAACTACCCTCAACTAAGTTAGTAATGAAAGTAACACCTTCTTCAACGAAACCAATAAAGCCCTTACCTGGATAAAGCTTAACTTTATGAGCAGCCCAAATAAAAAGCACTAAGATAACAACAATTATGCCCCAACCGTAAAGTTCTGAGTTAGTTACAGTCAAACCATGAAAATTTAAAACTGTTTGAGGTGCTACATAGACAGTTGGCCCACTACCAAAAATATAAGGTAAGGTCATTTACGACTCTTCTTATCTTCGTACTGAGGCAATTCATTAACGGTCCGTTTAACCACAAAAACTGTTAATATAATACCTATTAAAAAGCCAATCCAGACTAACCAATTAATCTTTAAATATTGACCTAAATAAAAACTACCTAGTATTGGCACGAGGAAAGAGGCTGCCATCTGCCAGCTCATTGATATAGCACTACTAACAAATAACTGCCTAGGATCTGCAGGATCAAAAGCTGAAATCTTGGCCGGAGAGGATTTTTTATCAACCTTATATTGGGCTTTTTTAGACTGAGTTGTTACCATTTAACATTTATTATACAAGAGGTATAACTGATTGCCAACTAAGAACACATATCTAGCTTATGCGAATATAGAAAATGGCAATTATATATTGCATAAGCACCCTTGTTTGATAACATAAAAGTCATGAAGCCAAGCACGGAGCAGGATGTTCCTACCGCGAGGCTTCTTTTTTAGCGCATACTAACTTTATCCCCGCTAATGTTAACCCACTTTTTGGCATATGCCGAAGCTAGAAGTGAATACTTTAAACGAATCAGCTAAAATAGTGGCGGCTCAAAACACTTCAATTTACTAACCAACTTATAACTTTAGGTAGTTCTGATGAACTTACTTCACCATCAGTTATTGGACTAAGCATAGCCATACCACCCACTTCTGTTGTTCTTAGCCAGCTCCTTATCATATTCGAGCGCTTACTTTTTGGCATAGATACGTCTGGTATATCAGGTAATTGGTGATATGAAACACTAACATGGCGCCTAATCGCTTCTTCGTCGTCTATTTGTAATGCTCTCTCCAGTCTATTATCTAGAAACTCTGGAGCATCTCGCGTAAGCAAATAAGCTGCGCCTACCATATGCTTCCCCGGTATGACATGATAATCATTTCTATTGGGCATATAAAACGTCAGCCGTGATCTGATCAGCCATTGAGCTTGTATAAATCGATCATCGTTACTACTAAAAGAATCTACTGTCAGAGGTTCAGCAACTAGTGCTCTAATTGATAGTTCACCTAATATGGTAGGGGCCAAGTCGACACTAACATCTTTTTCGATTCCTCTGGCGGAAATTTCAGTATTACCGCTCTGTCCGATACTGATCTCGCCTCTCGTGAAGACTCTGCCCTTTTCGGTAATTTCATTTTCCAGCATCTCAAAAGCCGCTACATTACTAAGTCTCTCATTCATCCTAAAAAGATAATAGTAAAATTAATTATCGTCAAGAAAGTCTATCCATCCGTAACATAAAGGACAGCCATTAAAGGTAATTGTAGCGTAACTAATAGATCATGTAATGGGCTCTTTAGCTTAATCGGTTCTGGGACTAATTATGGCAATCGAGTAGTGCTCTACGATTTCGAATATTCTCTGACTGAAAACAGAAACTCTCTGGAGGCATGCTTTATTGGCGACTGTAATAACTCGGTTAAAATCACATCGAGGATTAAGACTACTTGTTAGGTAACCGATAAGCTAAAAGGCAGTAAATAATTCATGCCCGTTGCCAAAATCCTATTCATTGCAAAAAAGCCTCGCAATCATTATGCCTATGCTAGATGACAACAAATAAGACTCCTACCAAAACAACACCCCCAATTCCGAAGCCTATTGTTGCAGATCCAATAAAAAGTCATAACCGCCTGGGCATCCGGCTATTGGCTTATCTAATAGTAATATTAATTCTAATCGGTGGCGCAGTGTTTGGTACTTACCTATACGAACACCATCAATCTACAAAAACGGAAGATGCCGATCAGACACAAATAAAGTCTTTAAATCTAAAAGTAGCAGCACTGAATAAAGAACTGAGGACAAAGGATAATCAATCAGCCCAGACCTCGAACTCTTCTAGCTCTCAAAAATATTTAGATATAAGTCAGCTGGGAATTAAACTACCACTTAATAGTACTCTCGCAGATCTTAGCTATACCTGGCACACATCGTCGTCTTATGCCCCATATGCAATCTTATATTCTAAATCTTTAGCAAACTATGAAGTGCAAACGGCACCAGAGTGCTCCAGTTCCGTAAACCTATCTCAAGGAGAAATGCTGGTAACCATCGCAATTAATAATAAACTAGATCCTGCCTATACAACAGTTACTATAGGCAAGCAGACGTGCATGATGCAATTCCCACAGTTTTCTTATGGCTGCCAAACCCTGACGGGACAGCAAGATAGTTCTATTAATTCAAAATTACAAGAATATAAAGTTGCTATAACTAGCGCTTTTAAAGCAGCTTCTCCCCTAAATTAGATTACCTCCTAAAGTCTAAAGAAGAATATTGCCGTATGCCTTCGAGCACTCCTCAAAAAATTGCTAATACAAAAATTAAAAGGTAGTAGTAAAGTTTTTACACAAGATTATATTAGATAATTGGTACCGTTAAGCATATAACTGTCTAAAAAATATATCATTTTAACTAAGTAAATACTATATAATATAGTTTATTATGAGCAAAGAATCTTGTGGCGAATGCGCTTTATATAAATATGCATCAGAAATTATCAATTACAGCATGGATACTTTAGCTACATTTAGCATTGAAGAGTTAAAAACTAAAAGTGAATTAGAAGAAAAAAATCATTATTTTTTAGGAGTATATCAATCTTTATTGAGCAGGCTAGATGATATCGAACAATACTTTAAAGAAGATCCGGAGGGATATGCTAAAGCCTTAGAAATGAAAAATGAAGTCAAAAAGACTTTGGAAGAAAAATTAAAAAGAGTTTTTCAATCAGAAGATAGAATGACCGAATATATTAGCAAAACAAAAAATCAAGCACAAGAAAGACTAGATGTGGCGACTGACTTTATTACTCAAGCAAATAATCATTGTATCGGTCCACAATTAATAACCTTAGGTATCTTAAATAAAACAAATATGATCATCTGCCCGCAAGCTTCAACCGATGAGGCACAAAGACTTACCGACTTAGACATTTAAACTAATAAAACTTAACTTATTCTTTACGATCAAAAATATCACCACATGATCAATTTTAATGTAGGCAAAACGCGACCAATAAGTTAGAATGTAGTTATGAACGAAAATAATTCATCCGTCATTGTATATAGCGCCACTTGGTGTGCATTTTGTCATGCTGCCAAAGATTATTTAGATAAGATAGGTGTTAAATATACCGATCTTGATGTTGAAGCAGATCCTAAAAACGGACAGGCAGCAGTCGACAAAAGTGGCCAAAGAGGCATCCCGGTCATCGATATAGCCGGTGATATTATAGTTGGTTTTGATCGACCTAAAATAGATACGGCCTTAAAAGCCCATAATTTAACTACATAATTTTTATCACACTATGGCTGTAGGATAAATAACACTAATCAAGTCTTAATATATATTAGTATTCATATAATTACATAAGAGGGCTTAATAATGATAGAAGAATACGATACGGATAAATTTACCGCCCAAAGAGTACTTGATCGAATATACGAAGAACCAGAACTTGCAAAAAATATGCTTTTAGAGCTTATTGAGCAACCAACTGTTTCAATTGAAAAATCAAAGGCAATAGGAGACAAATACGAAGATCCTGGTGCCGGTTTTTTACATTTCTTTTTAGCAAAAGTAATAAATAACCTTGGATACTATTCATCTATCCAACTAAGCGACGAAGTAAAAGAAAGTGCAGCAACCGATATAGATCAGCAAAAACATATTGAACAGATCCACACTAAGAATCATCGGCCAATGGTATATGACAAAGAACAACAATCAGAAGAAAAAGAAAAAATAGCCCTCAGTAGACGCGCCAATGAGCTACTGGTCCTAACTAAATTGATCATAACAGATTCCGCCAATCAAACTGCAGAACAAAAAAGAGCCTAAACCAAACGTTTTAAAAAAACGTGTCATAATAGAGACATATGGCCTTTGAAGATTATAAAACTAAAGAATCAGTTGTGATTGTCTACACCGGAGAAGGCAAGGGAAAAACTAGTGCCTCGGTAGGGCTAATGGCCAGAGCCCTAGGTAACAACTGGAACGTAGCCTTTATCCAGTTCATTAAACATTGGCAGGTAAGCGAGCATAACTTTATTAAACAAATCCAACCTTTATTTCAGGATAAACTATTCTTCTATAAAGGAGGGAAGGGATTCTATAATGCCGGCTCACTAAGCGCCAAAGATGTAACACCTGAGGAACACAAAATTGCCGCTGAAATGACCATTGAAGTAGCCATCGAATGTGCCACTAATGGCAAATACGATTTAGTAATTTGCGATGAAATCAATAATGCCGTCAACGACGGATTACTATCAAGCGAACTACTAGTTAAATTAATAGTTTCTAGAAATAAAAAAACCAGCCTTTGCTTAAGTGGTCGTAACTTTAAAAGTGACCTACTCCAATATGTAGATATAGCCACTGATATGCATAAAATAAAACATCATTTTGACGATAAGTATCTAGCCAATAAGGGAATCGACTTTTAGAAAATTTACGTTATAGTTAGTTTTAATGATTACATCTCCAGAGACTTCATATAAACTTTTTGAGCCTATAATCTTTAACCAAGATCAAGGTTTATTACATCTTTATAATCCTACTAATAAAGATGCCCAAGAGCACGCCACTCATCTAGCAAAAACAGGCCAAAGATTATGGCCAGCTAATGGACCAATATTAATTCGCCCGACCGAGAGAACAGTGGAAGATACAGCAGAACTTCTCATTGAAGAGAGTATAAACAGTGGTCCTTTACATATATCTCTTTCTGGTGGAGATGGAACTACTAGAAATGGACTGGAAGCAGTTAGAAGAAGCGGCATCGACAGTGTAGTTGCTTTAGTTGCTTTAGGTAATGCTAACGATATGGCTTCATCAATCAACCGAAATTCCTATCGGCTAGACCCGATCAACACCCTTTTAAATGGTTCAAAAAAATATATTAGGCCAATAGATATACTAATTAGCGACCAAGACAATAAAGCAATAGCTCAAACTTCAGCCTACGGCTATGCTGGAGTTGGCATTAGCGGCATTGTGGCCCGCTATATTGATTCTCAGCAATATAGAGACAGAAGATCAAGCCATAAAACCATTAGACTTTTACACGAAATAAAAGCCACCAATACATTCGTTAATAACGCTCAATCATTTATGCTCGATGATCATCTTTCAGAACCACGGCCCGCAGTAGAATACGTATTGTTACACTCTGGTAGAATGGCCAAAATGAAATTTGGTCCATATTCCCGAATTTTTACCGACACTGCTGCAATTGCCGAGATTAACAACAACACAAAAAGAGACATATCTAAAGCAATAGGTAGCGTAATCTTAGCCAAAAACACATTTTGTAATGGCGATGAATTGTCTATTAATGTTAGCTACGAAGGTGCTGACCAGTTAATACTCCAAACCGATGGCGAACCAATGCCCTTAGTAAATGACTCTAATCTAAGCCTCCGTTTTAGTGATCAAAGAGTTGCCGTGGCCCAAACAAGAATTTAGCAATTAACTATGAATATTAATCCCAAGCCTAATCTTTATCTTTTAGTGGGCTATCCCGGTTCCGGTAAGACTACACTCTCAAAGTATATTAGCCAAAAAACAAATGCCGTCCATCTTTGGGCTGATCAAGAACGACAAGCAATGTTCGACTTTCCATCTCATTCCAAAAAAGAAAGCGATCAGTTATATAATATTCTGGATAAGAAAACCTCACATCTTTTAGCTAACGGCATGAGTGTCGTCTTCGATACTAACTTTAATTACTTTAGCGACCGCCAACTTTTACGAGAAATTGGCCAAAAAAATAATGCCAATAATCTACTTATCTGGTTAACAACTCCCAAGCATATAGCTAAGGCTCGAGCCCTTCCTTCCTCTCGGAACATCTTTCCCTCCCGCCACGCATGAAATTCTGAGGCGAATTTCCGCGCCCACTCGACCCCCTTCGATTTGATAAAATCCACCATTTGGGCATACTTGGACTTCCACTCGGAGGCCTTCGATTCGGCGGCCTCCAGGCGCGATTCCGTCATGAGCAATCTTTCCTCCGCCTCCGCGACCCGGCGTTCCGCCTCCTCCGCCCGGCGGACGGCCGACAGAGAGGTCGCCACGGCCTCCCGGCGTCTCCGTTCGGAGTTTTCCCGATCTTTTGCCTTATTGGTGAGCACGGAAACAGGCATCCCTTCTGGAAATTCTCGGTTCACCTCTCGGTAGAAGTCCTTCACCGTTTGATGTTGGGCCTTCGACCCTTCTATGCCTCTTCGGACGCCCAGGTGGGCCAATGCTTGTGCATAGGAGGATTGGAAGTTTTTTAGTGCCATTGGCCCTAGAAATTCCTTTGCGCACAAACGTTTGTCGTCCGTCAGCGGCACAAAAATC
>DAHXNJ010000040.1 GCA_027365445.1 Candidatus Saccharimonadota bacterium
TAGGTATTGATTCTACGGTTACATTAAATATGATGTTGACCGGTAAGGGTATATACATATATCCAGTAGAGGAAATCATTACTAAAGCCGATACGGAAAGTTCCTACCTTAGATTGTTAGAAAAAACTAAAGGCGCATGGAGTAATGAAGATTGGGATGAAATAGATATCAAAAGATCTGAGATTGAACTCAAAGCGTCCGAATCAAGAAAAAACAGATGGTAATACTCGACACCAATATCATTATCGACCACCTACGTATACAAAAAGCTCAGTCCGAATCTCTACTGATGCAGATTGCCAAGCAAAAACCAAAAGAAGTATTGGCTTTATCAATAGTTAGCGTGCAAGAATTATATGAAGGTCAAAGTACTAAAGATGACCATAAAGAGCAATACCTTTTAGCGACTATAAGTCCACTGAAGATATTGGCGTACACATATGAAACTGCAAAGCTTGCAGGCGAGATAGCGAGAGACTTAAGACGGCCAATCGAGCTTGCAGACGCTATCATTGCAGCAACTACTATTCTAAATGATGGCTTTTTATTGACCCAAAACAACAAATATTTTGCTAATATAGCCGAACTCCGCTTGGCCAACTTACGCTAACAAATATCTCATACCATCTAAGTATTTCCGAACAAATTTCCTTCCGATTCGAATGGAGCGGGGTCACCATTTTTTATTAGCCTTAATATACTTGGTTGTGTGAACCGACGTCTAGAAAGATATACGCAGTAGTAGTTTCATAGTACACCACACGAATATCGCCGGTTTACAACCATTGTTTTGTGGTTACTATTAGTATATTGTTACGATCCACATGATAGAAGAATTAGCCGTTTCGGTGGCTGTTCTGACAGCCTTTTGCTATTATATACCTCTTCTGTTAATGCTCGATTTTTCACTGGCCGGTGACCTAAATTATTATACTTTAGGGCAATTGCGATGTCTGTGAGATTATAAACTTCCTGCTTATAAGATCGATTGCTTTACTTAACGTTCTGACATTCATACAATCTAAAATGAATTGATAAATCTAGAGATAATATTTAGCCTTCTTAATTAAACTCTAAGAAAGATGATATATTATTTAATAGTTATGACTGCTATTAATCATGCACTAACTGGAGCAATTATTGGATTGGTAATAGTCGATCCAGTAATAGCAATACCAGTAGCGTTCGCTTCGCATTTTGTACTAGATGCTTTGCCTCACTTTGGAAGTTCTAAAACGGATTTTTTAAAAAGTCTCTCTTTTAAATCAATGCTTGTTATTGATGCTTTACTATGTATTTTGCTAGTTGTTATTTTAGCTATTGTACGACCGCAGAATTGGATCATTGCTGCAATATGTGCATTTATTGCAACTTCTCCAGATTTTGTTTGGATTGGTAAATATCTAGAGGCTAATAAGGGTAAGGCATGGAAAGAGAATAAGTTTAGCAAGTTTGCTGCTGCTATTCAGTGGTTTCAGCGTCCAATAGGTGCAGTAGTAGAGGTAGCATGGCTAGTGGCCGCCATCGTATTAATGAGGGTTATTATTGCTGGTTAGGGTGTTAACAAAAATAATAAATTGATCGGTTATGTCTGATGTGTTAATCTTTTAGGTAGGAATGTTAAAAAGAATAAATCAAAAATCGATTCGCTTTATATTACCAATTCTTTTGATAATTATCTGGCTAATATTTGCATCATTAGGTGCCCCAGCATTTAAAAATATTGGCAGTGTAATTAATAATAATCAGTCTTCTTTTCTGCCAAATAGTTCTCAATCGACATCGGAAATAAATGCACAGAAAAAGTTTATTAATACTAGTACTTTTCCAGCTGTTCTTTTATTTATAAATAAACAAGGTATTAATAGAGGCGACATAAAATATTTGCAATCTCTAAAGGGGCAATTGCATAAGGTGTCTGGTGTGGTTATGTCTGCCTCTAATCCGGTAGAGGGACCAATATTAGCTAAGAATAAAAAAGCTATTGAATTAATTGTTCCTACGTTATCTAAATTCAATAGCTATAGTGCTATTAAAGCGTTGAAAAAGTTAGCAAGAAATCATCCGGCTGATTTAAGTTTTTATCTAACTGGACCTGGAGGTTTAATTGCTGCTTTTTCAAGTGCTTTTAGTGGAATAAACGGGATACTTACTTATGTGGCGGTGGCGGCCGTATTATGTATTTTGCTTTTAGTCTATCGATCAGTGCTCTTGCCAATTCTTGTATTATTAACTTCTATCTTTGCTTTGACATCGGCCATTTTTGTCGTCTATAACTTAGCGAAGCACAATGTTTTAATTATTAATGGTGAAAGCCAGGGAATTTTATCGATACTAGTTATTGGTGCTTCAACCGATTATTCGATGCTCATTATATCTAGATATAAGGAGGCTTTACATAAGAGTAAGACCAATTTTGAAAGTATCCTAGCAGCTCTTAAAGTTGTCTGGGAGCCAATTAGTGCGGCTGCTCTAACAGTTATCATTGCCCTATTAATGCTAGAGTTTTCTAGGCTTAATACAAATCGGAGTTTGGGACCTGTAGCAGCCATTGGCATCGTGGCGGCTTTTCTATCGGCGTTAACCTTTCTACCTTCTTTGCTGATGATCTTTGGCAAAAGGGTATTCTGGCCTACTAACATAAAAAGTTCGGTAGATCAGAAAAATGCTGAAAGCTTGGGAGTATCAAGAATATGGAATGGTGTAGCTGCTATTGTCGCTAAGAAATATAGGCCTATATGGATAATTATTGCTTTAATTTTAATTGGGTTGGGAGCAATAGGTTTAACTAGTTTCAAGGCTAGTGGTGTTTCTCAGGCGCAATCTATCCTCGGAAAATCTAAAGCAGTTGAAGGTTCAAATATAATAGGTAACTATTTCCCTTCTGGGTCTGGGAGCCCATTTCAAATAATTTCAAATGTAACTAGTGCCCCTCAAATTATTCGTTCGCTTAGATCAAACCAGCATATAGCAACGGTAACTGTTTTTTCAAATCAACTAAATAAAAGGCCGACTATCTTAGATGGTCAAGTTCTGATTAATGCCGTATCTAATTATCCGGCCTTTTCTAATAAAAGCTTGAATTTAGTTAGTCAACTTAGAAGTTCGTTACGTAAGATAGAGCCTAATGTTCTGATTGGCGGTCAGTCGGCTGTACAGTTAGATACAAATATAGCGGCTAAACATGACTTAAGGTTAGTTATACCGCTTGTATTGATCGTTATATTCATAATTCTCATTGTATTATTAAGATCCCTAATAGCTCCTATAATATTAATAATTTCTGTTATTTTGAGCTATGCCGCAACCATTGGTGTTGCTTCCCTGTTCTTTAATCACGTATTTAATTTTCCGGGAGCGGATCCTTCTGTTCCATTATTTGGTTTTATCTTTTTAGTCGCTCTTGGGATTGATTACAATATTTTCTTAATGACTAGAATAAGAGAAGAGTCAAAGAAAGTTCCAACTAAGGATGCGGTATTGAAAGGATTAAGTGTCACAGGTAGTGTCATTACATCGGCAGGTATTGTCTTGGCTGCTACCTTTGCTGCACTCAGTGTAATTCCGATCCTATTCTTAGCTGAAATTGCTTTTATAGTGTCATTTGGCGTTTTATTAGATACATTAATAGTTCGAAGTTTGTTAGTGCCAGCTATATGTGTTGATATTGGGCGCCCTATTTGGTGGCCATTAGCTAAACGCCTTAAATAGTTTTAGCTTTTTACGATTACGGCTAGATCATCTTGCCTTATTACGCGTTGATCGGTGCCAATAAAGAAATCGTTTATTGCTCTAGTAACTCCTGGTAAGTTGCTTTTGTCGAAGTCGTCTATAACCAGTCTGCCGTTAGTACTTAATTTTGGCCAGACAAGATTGAGACTACTTAAAATGGAATAATAGAAATCACCATCTAAAAAAGCAAAGGCTATAGAGTTAGGAATATCTTTTTCTTTTAATTCGTCAAACCAACTTCTGTGAATAGTAGGTGTTTTTAGACCGGCTTTTTTAAAATTTTTTATTAATTGACGCTTAGAAGTTTTAAGCTCACCTGCTTTAAATTCAGTTCCAGCGACGGATGCGTCCTTGATTGTTTTAGGCGGTAAACCTTCGAATGAATCATAGACATGAAATTGACGATTATTTATATCGATAACATTTAGTAATCTTCTAATAAAGAGTGAAGTTGTGCCGTTATAGCAACCAAATTCAACAATATCTCCGTTTACTTTATTATCAAGCGTAATAGATAGGTTTTTAAGAATAATCTCAAGCCGATTTTTGGTCATCTGATCGGATATGATTGGGAAATTATTTATTAGATTGTTATACGAATATTCGTTGTTGCTCACAAAACGTACCTACATGTTATAAGATTTTAGTTGTCTTAAGATTATCCAATATTGTTTAAGAATTCAACTAATTCCTTTGGAGTCATTTCGGCTTTAACGATGTAACCATCGGCTTGGTTCTCTATATCTTGCTTAACATCTTCTCTTTGCTCAAGATTAGTTGTAATGATAATTTTTGCTTTAAGGTGGGGTGTTTTGTTGGGGTCCCTTAAACTTCTTAAGATATCTATACCTGTCATATTTGGTAGCATTAGGTCAAGTAGTATTATGTCAAATTGATCAGATTGAGCTAAAGATAGCCCAATCAGGCCGTCGACTTCTAGAGTCGTATCATATCCAGCGTTTGTAAGGGCTCGTTTATATAGCTCGCCAATAAAATGTTCATCTTCTATACAAAGAACTTTTCTAGCTGGTTGGGCATTTTGTGGTGCTATAGTTTCTCCTGGGGATATTGGGTCCATTGATTACCTCCTATAAAGTGAATGGTTTTTAATCCAACCGTGAGCGCCACGGACGATTTCATTATTATCACTGTTTTTTAACTCTTCAGCAAGCAAAGTGTAAGGTTTTATTGTAAATGAGAATGTGCTTCCTTTTCCAAGATTTGAGGTTACCCATATATTGCCACCGTGTGCAGATATAATAGCCTTGCTTAGATAAAGGCCAAGTCCAGTTCCTCCAATTTGGGCGCGATTACGATGGTCTCGATAGAATTTAGTAAATAAATTAGGCATTATGCTTGGGCTTATACCTAAGCCATAATCTTTGACAGACGTTTCGATCATTCCATCTTTGGACATATATGAACTAATCTCGATTTTGGTAGATTTACCGCTATATTTGATAGCATTATCTATTAGGTTGTTTATTACTTCATAAATACTCAATCGATCTACTCCGACTGTTGGTAAGTCTGGATCAATACTAGATTTAAGTTCTATGCCTCTTACTTTAGCTCTTAAGCTAATTGCATCGATAGCTGACTGGACTATTTCACTCCAGTTCTCTTCCCTTAATTGTAACTGTAATTGGTCGTTATCGACTCGAGCTACATTTAATATATTGTTAACGAATACAGTTAGCTGTTGGGCGGTAGCATTCATCTTTTGCATATATTCTTGTAGTTCAGGATTCATTTCCTTACCTAATTCTTCTTCTAGGGCTTCAATATAGCCCCTAAGTACTGTTAAGGGAGTGCGTAGCTCATGAACACTAAGAGCCACAAAACTAACCGCTTGATCATCTTGAGAGTATTGTTTTGTATGATCAAACAGAACTAGTATCGTTTCATAATTATCGGGATTATCCTTGTTGTAATAAGCTGCTAAGTCAAATAATAAGGTTGGATGATTATCTAAGACATTAAGTTTAACTCTCTCCCAGCTCATGCTGGCTGTTGCATTCTTAGATTTTACCTCTTTAAGCCATGTGTCGAGCGTATTATCGCTCGGGAAAGCCATATCCATAACCATATAAAAGTTTTTGCCCATTATATCGGCTTGATTTAGGCCTATATAATCACTTGCTGGGTGGTTAGAGAATACTATTGTTTCTTCTTTGTCTAAAATAAACAAAGGTAGAGGCAGTTTATTGGCGATAAAATTACGGTTAGCGCTTTGGGTAAGTTGTTGTTCTTCGTTCTTTTTGGTGTTTGTTATAGAGGAGAGTTGATAGATTTGCATAGAAAGGTTAGCAATTAATTCATGGCCTATTTTTAAGGAATCGATATTTGGCGCATTGACGCTGCTGCCATTGGGTGAAATATGAACTATTAGTTGCCAAATAGCTTTTAGAGGACTTATTAAGTGTTTAGTTAATACCAGGGTAAATAATAAGCTTAGAATTATGGCTAATAACCCCAATATTAAAGCATAATCAATATTGGATAGTTGGAGCTTGCTTCTTAGGGTAATCCATCCTGCAATAATTAAGAAATTAGACGCAATTAGTGACAGAAGTATAGTAATCGAAAATTGCCTTTTAGTTCTACTTAAATAATCCACTTATTAATACTCCAAATTAGTTATATGTCACTTCGTTATTTGATGCTAAAGCAGTAATCCAAGTTTGTCCTGCATTCAGTGCTAATGGTTGACCGTTGGCTTGAGTAAAAGTAAGTGGTGCCTGGGCTGATGCTTTGTTCCATTGACCAATTGTTAGTGTTCCGTCTTGAAATACATATGCTTCACCACTGCCAATTACTTGATAGACTGAATAATAGGCTCCAGATGTATCCAGTGGTCCTCTACTCCAGGGTACGACCATGCCAATAACTACTTTGGGACTTAGCTGAGTATTTGTATTAGCATCTATTTGGGGAGCTCCCCCTTCGCTCCTTAAGTAACTGTTAGTTGAGCTATCGTAGTTATAGTTAACATTGTAGGTAGAATAAGATAATTGAAAGTTAATATTGGTAGCATTTGGATTTTTTGCTGGTGAGTCTGCTTTTCTTGGCCAGCCTTTGAAATTGCTCGAGGTCCAACCCTTAGTTGCCTCAAGATTAATTAAGTTCTGAAGGCTTGTATATACATTGTGTGGAGGTGGACGGCTTGAGATACGCCTGTAGTAACTTGGATAGAGTAAGTAGTCTAAGTTTTTGACTCCCCATGGTTGTATTTCAGATAAAGCTAATGGACTACCGCCAACATGGGCTAAGGGAGCATCAAAACCTAGATCCCATTCAAGATAATATGGACGAACTGATCGTATCGGACCTATATATGAAGGTAATTGATTCTGGAATAGAGCCATGAATCTAGATATTCCTCCTTCAGTTAACGCTTCAAATACCACTCCTGCTTGGCTTAGCCCTGCTTGAGGTCTAGCTTGAGGTGTATTCTCGATCATGACGGCTGTAATTGGTCGATTGTTAACACTTGGTGCTACGGGTAGTCCGGTAAGTGTTGACGGTACGGTATTAGTTAACGGTGCTACTTTCTTAGGCTTTGGCTTGGTTTTAGTGGCTACTACGACAGCTACCGTTGGCTTGTTTAAGCTTGAGAAATATGACAATAATCCACCTCCAAGTATTAACACGAATAATACAGAAAAACCTATGATTAACTGTTTTTTAGTTGGTGGCCAAAATTTTTTTTTATTCTTTAATTTATGTGGTAAGTGATGCTGAACGGTAATTTGGTTACGTTCTGTTTCATCACTAGGACTTATATCGACAGAATCATGAGCAGCAATTTCTTCTGGTGTTTTGAATTTTGGAGTTGATTCGATTTGTGTTTGGTTGGGCAATATCTTTGACGTTTCATGCCGTATATCATCGTGCATGTGCTTATTTTAACATGCTTTTTGTTTAATTAATTTATTCTTTTAAGAGCTCCAATCTTTTAATTGAGCATTAATTCGTGACATAACATGTTCTTTGCCAAGCAAAGCCATACTTTCAGCTAAAGGTGGACTGGCTGGTGCTTGGGTAGTTGCTATTCTAATTAATGAGAATAAGATGGCTGGGGATTGATCGGTTATTGTTAGAAGATGATTAAGCTTGTCGGTTAAGTCTTCAACAGTAAAGTTGCTTGTTGCCAATTCTTGATTAACTGTTTTTAATAATTCTTCAAGTTGTTGTTTGCTATATGAACTAAGTTTTTTATTACTACTTATAAGCTCATGATCGATAGGTAGATCGATGAAGAAAAAATTACTTAAAGCTGGAAGTTCGGATAGGTGTTTTAATCGTTCTTGAACCAATTTAAGGACATTTTTTTTATATTCATCGTCATATGCTGAAGCTTCAGCTGGCCAAAAATCTTTTGCTTTAGCTGCTAATTCATCAATTGTTAAATTTCTTATGTAGTTACCGTTCATCCAAATAAGTCGTCGTTCATCGAAACGCGCACCACTTCTTTGTAATCGATCTAGTGCAAAGTTTTTTATTAGTTCATCGGTAGTATAAATTTCTTGAGTGCTGCCATCATTCCAACCTAGACTAGCTATGTAGTTAATAAGAGCCTCAGTTAAGTAACCTTCATCGATATATTCTAGGATATCTTTAGCACCATCTCTCTTACTTAATTTTTTATTACCACTCGGCCCCATCACTGGAGGCGGTGTGGCAAAAATAGGCTGGTTAATGTTTAGCGCTTCATAAAGATTTAAATAGTTTGGCACTGATGCTATAAACTCATGGCCACGCATAATATGAGTTATTTGCATTTCGTAGTCGTCGACGATATGGGCAAAGTTATAGGTTGGAAAGCCATCGGACTTAATTAAAACAAAGTCATCAATTGCTTCTTGGCCTGCCGATAACTCACCCATTACTTCATCGTGCCAATGGTAAGCTTTAGGATCAGATTTAAATCTTAGTGGTCTTGTTTTGTCCCATTTATCTAGCGTCTCTGGTCGATGATTACGATAAAGGAATGGTTTATGCTCGGCTATGGCTTGAGCTCTAAATGATTCAAGCTCATTAGGATTGTATGGATCAGGATAAGCTCGGCCACTTTGGATAAGTTTATCGGCCCATTTCTGATATATAGCTAATCTTTCGCTTTGCCGAAAAGGACCGAACTGAGATGGTTTGTCTGGTCCTTCATCATATTCTATGCCCAAACTATGCAAGCATTTTATTATATGTTCAATGCTACCTTCTACTTCTCTTTTTTTGTCGGTATCTTCAATTCTTAACAAAAAGTCACCGCCAGTATGTTTGGCGTATAGCCAGGCAAATAATGCCGTTCTGATGCTGCCAACATGCATATAGCCTGTTGGGCTTGGCGCAAAACGGGTACGAACTTTATTCATAGGTTACTATTAAATAGTAAAAACATGACTCAATCAAATATATAATAATAAAATAATTACAGGTTGGTAGCTAATTTAATGATTTGATTGGTACTAATACTACCGTTACCTTTTACCTGATACCATATGCCGCTGTTGACCCAAGCCGCTTGATCTTTTCCATAAAAATAGACTTCTTGCCCAGCAATCATCACTTTTTTATAGTTATGTCCAGTAGTGGGGACTAATATATTACTAACTAGTGTAGTGTTGTCCCAATTAGATGAGTGTTCGGTCAAAGAAAAGCTTCGATTGCCGACGTTACTTTTAAAGTTAAAGGCCACCATGCCAGGTCTATAACCGACGGCATTAAGAGAAAAGCCCGATGGTTGATATGACGGCATATTCGCTGCAAAACCAGCTCTTGCACTGGCTACTTTAACCATAAAATTTGGAATGTTCTTATAAACTGCAAATCCTAAGACGGCCACGGCCATTGTGCCAACGGCTAAATATGAGATTAGGCGTCCTCGTTTTGGATTTTTGCCATGTAACTTCCTTAATTCTTTTTTGGTTAGTGCTGGTTGTTGATGGGAGGTGGCGTTTTCTATTGCATTGGCAAAAGGGTCGCTTTGAGCTTGGTGTGTTGAAATCTTTTGGTTGGTTGCTGTTAGAGATGGTCTATGTTTCGGCGCTTCGATTTTATAATCGGCGGGGCTAATAGTTCCCCCGAAACGACTAATACTATTACTGAGTTTAATTGATTTGGCTCTTCTAGCTACCTTAGGATCGACATTTCCTATCATGGTTGGTGTTTTAATGGCAATAGGCTTTTGTATTTCGGCAACCGGTGAGTTAATTTTTTTGATTAAACTAGTCGTTTTCGGTGGCTTGTTTACCGATGTTCTCATTAACGTCTTAGAAGGATTAGGTTTTCTTGTGGCGATAGTTATAGGTCTATTTTTAATTGGAGCATCCGGTTTTGGTCGAATAGTAGGTTTGATTGAATAATTTATTTTCTCAGTTTTCTTTACAAATCCATCAATGTTCGTTGCTTTTTTATTAGTTATAAGTTGGCCAGATAATGCATTATATCTCTGACCGTTTAAGTTTATCGTTGTTTTCTTTTGATGATCCACTGACTTGTTTTACCCCAATTATTAGCATAACCGATTAGTCCGTTTAAATATAATCTTAATCCTACTTGTACTTAGCTGCAAGTACATCTAAAATAATATATAAGTTTTAGGAGTATATTAACTCATATTTAAGCCAAGTTATGGCTTAAAAGTATATTTTACATGTCATGGAATATTTAGACCCCAAAAAACAAAGACGTTATCGGATATCACTCTGGATTGGTTATGCTTTAATAGCGATAGGAATTGCTATGGGTAGCATTATACTGCTTTGGCAAGCTTATGGTTATAGCGTTAAGAATGGGGTAGTTATTCAAAATGGGATGGTTTTTATATCTAGCCAGCCTAATCCGGCTTCAATTTATATCAATGGAAAACTGAATGCTAGTACGACCAATACTCGCTTAACAATACCTTCAGGGGCTTATTCGCTTGAACTTAAAGCGCCGGGTTACCGACCATGGACACATGTTTTATCGGTATTAGGCGGTCAAGTGATACATTACGATTACCCTATCCTCTACCCTGTTAACTTAACCTCAAAAAACATAACTACATTTCCTTCCGCACCGTCTTTTGCAAGTCAAAGTCCGAGCCAACAATATTTAGTTGTAGCTGACCCAGCTAATTTTACTAGTTTTTATATGTACGACTTAACTAATCCGACTTCACCACCTGTAACGCTAAACCTGCCGGCTAATTTACTAACTGCAGCGCAAGGACCTCAGAGTTGGAAGGTGGTTGGTTGGGCTAATGATAATCGTTATTTATTATTAGAGCATCTATATAACAATACTCAAGAATTTATAGAATTAGATACTCTTCATCCCTCTCAGTCTATTAATCTTAATAAGACATTTAACATTAATCCAACGACTGTCAGCCTAAATAACCTAAATTATAATCAGTATTACTTTTATGATGCTCAGACCCAAGCATTATCTTCTGCTACACTAGGCAGCTCTACTATTACACCAGTTGAGCCTAGTGTATTGGCCTATAAGAGCTATCTAACTAATATTGTCCTCTATGTAACTCCTACTGGTGCTCCTAGCGGTCAAGTAGCGGTTGATATGAATTACAATAATAAAGATTACTTTATTCGCTACGTACCACAATCTACTACCTATTTATTAAATATGGCTAATTATAATGGTAATAATTATATGGTTGTTGGAGGTAGTTCTAGTCGCTTTGTTTATATCTATCAAAGTCCATTAACTCAAGCAAATGCGTCGAAGAATCCTAAGATACTTCCCTTCCGCGTACTAGAAATAAACAATCCAAATTATGAGTCTTTCGCACCGACTGCTCAATTTATTATGGTAGAGAGTGGTACCGATTTTGCTGTTTATGACATTCAAAATGATTCTATTTATCGCTACACATCACCAATGCCACTTGAATCTCCACAAACCCATGCCGTTTGGATGGATGGTGATCGATTAATTTATGTTAGCGGCGGCAAGTTAAATGTGGCCGACTTTGATAATACTAATCGAAATACGCTAACTCCTGCTCTACCGTCTTATCATCCGTTCTTTGCACCTAATTATCATGCCTATTTTACGCTTAGCCCTTCAAGCAAAGCTAATAGCGTCGACTTAAAAGAGACTTCTTTATTAGTTGGTTGATTTTTCTTTAAATTCGCCTCGATACCATCTAAAGATAATGCCAATGATAGCTATTACGAAGATTACACTAATAATTTTTCCCAGAAGACTAGATATAAAACGATGCCATAGGCTTGGACCGTTGCCCGGTAGTCGACTTACCTGCGTCGTTGCGGTAACGGTAGGAGTAGGAGCTGTATTGCCGTTTGGATTGGGGCTTATTTGATCACCTACCACGACTAAACGATTAATGCTAGTTCCCGGTGGATCACAAGTTATAAGTGTTGCTGTGTCGTTATGGCCTGGAACTGGATTTAAAACGCTAACATCAGTAGGGCTAACGATAGTAGTTGAAAATATTTTATAGGCATATACTTTATCGTTATAAGTGAGATAAAAAACATCTCCCGGAACTAATTCATGCAATAAAACAAAAGCAAATTTATATCTACCAGGGTTTAAGATATTATTGGCTGAGTGACCAAAATAAGCAGCATTACCCGTTTGTCCAGGAAATGATGTAGTTGGATAATGTACTACTCCACCTTCTAGGTCATTCTCGATAACGTATTCACTGGTTGTTTTAGTAGTATAGTTGACGGGTATTTCAACATTTATTTTAGGAATGATAACTTGCGGTGTTTTACTTGGAGCAATGGTATTGGCGCTTAATATTATAGGGGTTGCAGTGACATTTCTACTAGGTTGAATAAAGGGCGCTATTAGTACTTCATTAAAGAATCCAAAGAGTAGTATAAAGACAACGACGGCACCCATACTAAGTCCAAATAAGGCCGATTGTAAATGATGTTTCCAAGTAAGCTTAGGTGCGGCTTGATTCTTCGCTCGACTAGTCTTTGAGGCGAGAGTGGACTTAGGCTTTTTTGGTCCAACGGCGCGTTGATTAATATGGGCTGTAATTACCTGAGCCTTTTGTTCTATTGGGGCTTCTTTTATTTCCTGGGTTTTTTTAACTGCATTTTTATTGCTGTCATAAAATTCCTGCCAAACCTTTTTCTTATCTTCATTGGGTAAGCTTAAATAATAGTTGTGCCATTCGGTTTGAATTTGGACTAAATCTTTACCTGAAGTGGTAAGTTCGTACATGAACTGTTGGTGTTTACTTCTGTGAGTAGATTTGATTGCTTCAGCTTCTTCTTGGGCTGCATCAGGTTCGTTAGAATATAAATTGTCTATTTTTGATCGAATAAAACTAGCTGCTAGATTTTGAGGTGCAGGAACAATTACGCCAGGATCTTGGCTATTATGAGGTTGATCATCGTTATTGGTTGAGTTATTTGCCATAAATATATATAGGGTCTAGTGCCCTTCCTCTATAATTATAGTACAATAAAGTTCGCTTGCCCCTTAAAATGTATTTTTAGCCGGAATGGCGGAACTGGTATACGCGCACGACTCAAAATCGTGTTCCTTTATTGGATTGAGGGTTCGATTCCCTCTTCCGGCACCATTTATATAGATTTTTTGACATTTTATAATTTAATGAGTTATATTTCTATTATTGGATGGCTTAACGTAAAAAAGCCAAAAAATAAAGATGGTGTTTTATACATATTTTATAGCTAAGGCAATGTGGTGATCAAAATATGAGTGCTAGCTCGAGATCATGTCAAAAGCAAAAGCCCTCAACTTTTCGTCAAGCAAATGAGCATGGCATCTATGCTGTTAGACGATTGTTGGCTAGAGAAAGTCAACCATTACTTAAAGATTTAGAGAATAAATTGATGCCTGAGCTAACTAACGTTTCTCGGGTTTTTGAACCTCAAAGCCTTGAAGTAACAGTTATAGGTGCATCTCGTTATGATAAGAGGCATAGAGGAAAAGGGCCAAAAACTGAACATATAAGTGAAAAGGTAACCTCGGCAAGCTATCCTATAGAAGCTAAGCTAGGTAAGATGGCTGTTTATGGCTCCGGACGAAAGCATAAACTGGCCATTGGACTGATTAGTGATGGGCTTATTGAAGAAGAAAATAGCTATATGGCACAGTTTGAAATAGTCGGCTTTCCTTTAAGGCGAGATTATAATGATGAAGGTTTTTATTCGCCACATTTAAGTATCGCTCTAATAAACAATGATCGTCTCGCTCATTTTAAAGATCCAAGAACTATAAGAGGACTTGGGCGGATTTCAAACTACAAAGATTTTCTAGATCAGCAAATAGTTTTTGATCCAGTAATAAAAGATGTTTCTAATTAGGGACTATTTAATTCGAACATCGCCGTTGTCATGGCTTCAAAGCTTTTTGTTGGCTGCTGGAGTTGCCAAACACTTGCTACTGTAGCAAGCTGTAATGTTGAGGTATCGGATGGAATAGCTGTTGAGGAAACTTGTCCTCGGTGGGCTACGATAGCCTGTCGCTCATAGAAAGTGATTAAGCCTATATCATAACTTTGACTTAAGGAGTGCAGTAGATCTACTAATTGTATTAGGCTCATACTTGACTTAACAGCACTAGGAAATCTAATCGCAGTTACGAACTTTTGAAGCTGACTTAAATCGACCGTTAATGTAAGATTATTCTTTTCTAATAGTTGAAGTGGCGAACCAAGGGCAATATTGATACTATCCCCTGCTAGGCTAAGTCTGTTGCTATATTTATTTATGTAATGCTCGAGCAGTATGGAGGTTTCGCTGTTTTGTCCAAGATCTCCGCTAATTAAAACTCCATCAGCCCATTCACTGATACTTAACCAATCATCTAGTGATCTTGAACTGAAGCTTCCGCTCTTAGTGCTGGGTGAAAATTCACATTCTGGCCAAGACTTTCCAATTACTTTTTTAAGACTATCGGGCATAAGCGTTCTGTTAACGCCAATTCCTGCCTTTTGAGCATAGTTATATCCTAAAGAAACTGAGTTAAAGCCTTGTACATTACCCCCTATAATGGCTAGCTTGCCGGCTATCGTGCGTTGCTGTGGCTTGTTCCATAGCATATCGTCATATAAGGCTTGAGATGAGGTTTGTTTATGCCAGTATGTATTTTCCATTTTTATATTCTAGTCTATAAATTACGTTTTTGCGTTCGATAACTATTTCCCATCCATTAGCTGTTGCTTTTTCAAACAAGCTATTGGCAGGGTTGAAAGCTATTGCTTTGTCGGCCATGCTCAACATATTAAGATCCCCTAGACTATCACCTATGGCTATGCTACCTTTGGTAGCTAGATCATGTTTTTTAATAAGATTTAGTAGTTGTTGAGTTTTGGCATTGCCATATAAGATAGTTTTGTGGCCAGTTAATCTACCATCTATAACTTCATAATGAGATGCTTTGAAGTCGTCAAATTTATAATAGGCGGCTATGTGTTTTACTAATTCTTCGGGTGATCCAGAAATTGCTAGAAGGAAGTAGCCGTTTTGTTTGAGTTCTGTAATTAAATCTCTAGTATAGGTATAAACTTGATCGCGGTATCTGGTAATGACGTCGCTACAAACTTCATTGAAAACTTGTTCACTCATACCAGGTAGTGTTTCATCAAATAGCTTTATTAAAGACTGCTCATAATCTTCAAATGAATTATTAGTTTGCCTGGTTTTCCAATCAATCCTTGCTAAAAGTACGGATTGATATTTGGTACGGTCAATCATATTTTGTTTGGCTAGAACATCTGCGACGGCATGATAGAGTTGCCATCTAATAAGTGTACCGTCGATATCGAAAACGGCATATGGTTGTTTAGTCATGTTATTTTAAGTCGAGAGTTATGCTAATAGGACAGTGATCCGAGCCTAGAAATAGAGGATGGATATCGGCAGCGATAACTTTATCTTTTAGGGTGTTGGATATTAGGAAATAGTCAATTCTCCAACCAATATTTCTAGCTCTAGCATTGGCAAAGTGACTCCACCACGTATAGAAGCCGTTACCTTCATGAAATAGCCTAAAGCTATCAATAAAACCGGCATCGATAAATGACTGGAAGCCATGACGTTCTTCAGTTGTAAATCCTTTTTTACCGATGTTAGGCTTAGGGTTTGCTAGATCATCAGGTGTGTGAGCTACATTAAAGTCACCACAAGCAATTATTGGTTTGGTTTTTTCTAATTGCATTAGATAAGCTAGAAAAGCGGGGTCCCAATGTTCGTGTCTTAAGCTGAGTCGACTTAAGTCGTCTTTAGCATTGGGTGTATAAACACTTACTAACCAGAAATCTTGATATTCGGCGACGCTTATTCTGCCCTCCATATTAGGATCTCCATAGACATCACCAGTAACCGAATATGTTTTGATTATGTCCTCCGGAAAGCCATTGATCACTCTTAATGGCTCTGGTTTTGTCAATATTGCTACTCCTGAGTAACCCGGTTTTTCGGCTGAATACCAATAATTTATTAATTTATTCTCTGGTAGAGATATTTGTTCTGGTTTGGCCTTAATTTCTTGAAGGCACAATATATCTGGGTCCGATTGTTTTATAAATGTATCCCAAGCGCCTTTGTTAACTACTGCTCTGATACCATTAACATTCCATGAGAAAATCTTAATCATTTGCATAAATAGTATACACCGGACTGATGTTTTGCTAGACTATTAAACAATTAATGAATTATAAAAGAATCCTTTTAAAGTTATCTGGTGAACAACTGGCTGGAAAGTATGAGGGTGGTATTGATGCTGAATTAGGGGCTTGGTTAGCTGGTCAAGTTAAGACGGTTATTGATGCTGGTATTGAAACAGTTATTATGGTTGGCGGAGGAAATTTTGCACGTGGAGCTCAATTGGCTGGACATGGTATAAGTAGAGTTACGGCAGATCATATAGGTATGCTTGGTACGATGATGAACGCTTTAGCTTTAAATGATATTTTTGAATCTAATGGAGTTGAGTCAAAATGTATGAGCAATATCTTTGCCGATCAAGTGGCTGAGCCATTTATTCATCGTTTTGCAGAAGACTACTTAGTTAATTCGAAGGTTGTAATCGTGGCCGGTGGCATTGGTCGCCCTTACTTAACTACTGATACGGCTGCAGTTAGTTTGGCGCTTGAGTTGTCTTGTGGTGCAGTTCTTAAGGCGACTAAAGTCGATGGGGTGTTTGATAAAGATCCAGCCATTCATAAAGATGCAGTTAAGTATGATCACTTATCGGTTTATGATGCTTTTAGTAATCCAGATATTAAGGTTATGGATAAAGCCGCTATTGGCTTAGCCATGGAACATGAGATGCCGGTAGTTGTATTTGATGCCCTAAAGGATGGCAATATTTTACTTGCCGCAACTGGGCAGCAAGCTGGTACTTTAATTAGTCCTTAAAGCTCGATATCTTTAGCGTCAATAATGACATGGCTACCAGGACTTACTTCCCCTTTAAGTATTTTTTGAGCAATTGAATCTTCAACCCCTCGTTGTAATGCTCGTCTCATTGGACGTGCTCCGTAACGATCATCATTACCTACATTAACAATTTTTTCGATAGCTTGTTTCGTTAATTCAATAGATATGTTTTGGCGGCTTAGGTTAGCGTTAACATCTTTTAATAATAATCCGACAACTTGGGCTAACTCATTATGATTTAGAGGTCTAAATAGTACTACGTCATCAAAACGGTTTAACAGTTCGGGTTTAAACGTATTTTCTTTAATTAATTGGTCAGTTAACGATTCTTTAAAATCTTCGAGACTAATCCCTTTAGATATTTGCTCTCTAATTATATTAGCGCCAGCATTGGAAGTGGCAATTATGATAGCGTCTTTAAAAGATACGCTCCGACCGGAAGTGTCTGTTAGTCGACCTTCATCAATTAGTTGTAGTAATAAGTTAAGTATATTCGGATGAGCTTTTTCAATTTCATCTAGCAAGACAACACAAAATGGTTGTCGTCTAACTGACATTAGAAAGCTAATAGTGTTATCACTACCGGTTTGAAGTAAGCGTGATACATCTTGCTCTTGTTGGTATTCGCTCATATCCAAGCGCACTATATTGTTTATATCGCCAAAGTAAGTTTTAGCGATTGCTTTAGCTAACTCTGTTTTACCGACACCAGTTGGACCGAGAAATAGGAAGCTACCAATAGGTCGTTTAGGGTCGCCTATACCAGATCTAGCTCGTCTCAGGGCAGCAGAGACTACTTTAACGGCTTCATTTTGATTAATCATTATTTGATGTATCTGATCTTCAAGATTTAGTAGGGATTCAGCTTCAGCAGCTCCAGCGGTTGCGACTTTTACACCATAAATATGTTCTATAGCCGATTCAATACTTGATTGGTTAATTAAGCCGTTTGTCCCATAGGTTAATGACTGTTCGAGTAATTTTATTGCCTTGCCTGGATAGGCTTCTTCTAAATTATAGCGACCGCTTAAATGGTAGGCCGTCTTAATTGCATCATAGGTTATGAGGCAGTTATGTTTGTGCTCTATTCCGTTAGCTGTATCTTCTAAGATATCCATTATGTCTTTCTCTGGTAACTCGGATATTATTACTGGGGTAATAAGATTAGCAATCGACATATTGTTCGTTCTTAGCCGTTGATAATCTTCTGGAGTGAGGGCTAGTATAAATTGCACTAACCTATTTTGAAGTATTGGCTGAAGAATTGAAGTAGCGTCCAGTGAGCCCGCGCCCTGGTTAAAAAACAACTCTGCATCATCTAAAAATAGAATGACGTGCCCGGCATGGGATGCTTCGTTGACGATACGAATAAAGATATTTTCCAGATCACCTTGTTTTTTTGCATTTGAAATAATTGAGGAGGCATCAAGCTCTAAGATTTGATGGTAGGCTA
>DAHXNJ010000003.1 GCA_027365445.1 Candidatus Saccharimonadota bacterium
CTGCTGGCTGGTCTTCGGTATACGTCAATTATATATAATGGATCGTCTGGATGTATTTTGTATAATTTAGGTTTATTATAAAAGTAATGAACTATGTTGATGTCATTATTGTAATTATCGTATCCGCTTTAGCCTATCCAATAAGAAAACGTTATCGATATCAGGCTAAACTAAAACGTGCCATGAGGTCTAATAATAACGCCAAAAATAAACAATAAAATGAAAAATAACTAATATAGACTACTAGACATATTTTGAAATGCAAACACTTTGTTATCTTAAAAATTATAATGATATAATCAAGAAGATGAGCGAAGATTTATGTTGAAGAAAACAATTATTAGTATATTTGTAATTGGAGTTTTAGGATCTGCAGTCCTAGTAGGGCTTTCAATTCATAATACTGCCGATAAGACGATTAATTTTTCTAATACTTCTTCCCATGCCCCAAAGCCACAACAAACAACAAACTCTTCAACTCAAGCACCTAAAGACCTTGCAAGTACTGTTCAGCAGACCGAACAACAGGCTAAAGCTAAAGCCGCCCAAGAATCAGCAATAGCCAAACAAGATCAGGCTATAGCAGCTCAAGATGCACTGAATGCTCAAAATATTGCTGCTCAGAATCAAGCTAATTATAATAGTGCCGAATCTCAAATTCAGCAGGAACAAGCTAATTACAAAAGCACGCAACAACAAATGCAACAAGAACAGCAACAAGCACAGCAACAAGCACAGCAAGAAGCCCAAAAGCTTAAGAATAACACTCAAAGTGTAGCGTCTTGTATGACATCAATTCCAGGTTATTCACAATTACAGACTCTGTCACAAAACATCACCACTTTAGAAAATCAGATAAGTAATCTTTCTACCACCGTTCAAGATCAAAGTAATTATTCGGGAGCTACAGCTAGTCAAGTAAACAATAACTATAACTCACAATACGCTGTGCTGGAACAAGAATTAACCAACGATCAGAATACGTACAACTCCATAGAGTCTCAAGTTAATACTTGTATGCAATAAATGGCTTAACTTGCATGGCCTAGACAATACTTATACTAGGTTCTACTCCCTAAGGGAATAGAATGTAACGGATACATGCCCCTCAATAACTCATACCACTGATTGATTTCCTTAAGGATATGGTTCCAATTCGAAGTTAGGTGGTTCACCATTGACATAATTATACTACTTTGATACTATTAAAACATGACTACAAAATTGCAAGTACCAATTGATAGCGATATAAGAGATGGCCTTGAGCTACGTGCAAAAGAACTTGGCTTTGATTCAGCTCAGGCCTATATACGATTTTGGGCAAAATCTGAGGTTGAAGGTCGAAGGATTGATTTAGGCTCACCCTCAGTTACCTTAAGTTCTGGTGCGGATAATCGTTATGAAGTTGCTATATCTGAAATGGCAGATCTTAGGAAAGCGGGTAAGCTAAAAACATATACTACCGTTGAAGAGTTTATGAAAGACCTGAAATAGTGAAACCTATACAACGGGATAAAAATTTCGATAAACACTTTAAAACTCGTATTACACCGCAAGAGAATTTAGTTAAACAATTTGAATTAAGATTACAGATGTTTATGAGTGGGGTTAGAGGAAACCCCCTTAACGACCATGGCCTAAAAGGTAAAAAAAGAACATTTAGAGCTTGGTCGGTTAATGGAGATATTAGAGTGGTTTATAGGGAAACAGAAGAATATTACGAATTTCTAGATATAGGGTCTCACAACCAAGTCTACTAGTCAGGTTCTACTCTCTGCAAGAATGTTAGTTATAAGAAGGACAACTCTTTAGCAAGTCATACCACTGATTGATTTCCTCAAGGACAAGGTTCCAGTTCGATGTCAGGTGGTTCACCATGAGAGAATTACAGATGAGAATTGGTTATAAATTTTTACTCTCCTAAATTGCATTCACTGCCAATCTGTTAAATAGTTCGATTCTCCTTAACCCAATGTTATTATGTAACTATGCAAACTAAATCTGGTAAAAAACTTTTTCCTATTGGTATTGGAACATGGAACGTAGGCGGCAAATGGAATTCAAATGACCCAACTGCAAAATATAAAGGAGCAGAACCTAATTACGATAGCGAAATAGCCGAAGTTGAAGCGATTAGGTATTCAATTTCTAAAGGTCAAAACCACATTGACTGCGCCGAACTCTACGGTGCTTTTCATACTGATGAGGTGGTTGGTAAGGCAATTTCAGGGTTAGTGAGACCTATATATTGCAGACAAACTTTGGAAAACAAGCGTTGGTGCAGGACTTGTACGACCAACAGTTGAGAAAATGCTAAAAAAGCTCGGTACAAATTATTTAGATTTGCTTTATATTCACGCACCATGGGCTGACGTAAATTGGCAAGAAGCAATTCCTCAAATTGATGAACTAATAGAGGAAGGTGTTGTTCGAGAATTTGGAGTAAGTAACTTTACTATTACTGACATGCAAGGGGCTCAACAGCTCGCGAAGCACCAAATTGTAGCAAACCAAATGAACTATAATGTGCTATATAAAACCGAAATAGATGATAACTTTCGAAAGTACTGTCAAAACAACAATATACAAATTGTTGCATACCAGCCAGTAAAGCGGCAAGAAGTCTTAGCAGACAAAGTAATAGAAGAAATTGCCATGAATCACAGCGTTTCACCAGCACAGATAGCCCTTGCTTGGCTACTATGTCAAAATGCAATACCAATCCCGAAAGCAATTAATAAACATCATATTGATGAAAACATCGAAGCAGTTAATATTACGCTCAGTGAAAAAGACTTAGTAGCACTCAATATTCTTGGAGCATAGGTTTTAATATATCGTTCCACCTAATAATTTCATTGGCAACTGACTTATAAATCGGACCCCTTAGGGTCACCAGAACAGAATCTTCAGCGACGCCGACATAGCTTGGCATGTTTAACTCTAAATATATCAGACTAGTGTTACCAGCTGTACAGTTATTACTGTTAAAAATTACAAATATTTAATAAAGTTATTATTAAAAAACAAATGTTGTGTTTGACAATCTAAACAACCAAGTCTATTATTAAAATGTAAAATTAAGGGGGGTTAATTATGAGCACAGAAATTCTCTCAAGAGAACAATTAGAAGTTGATAAATTAGATAATGAAACAATATCAAGACTTGGTATGACTGTTTTCGAAAAATTGGCCAAAAATACAGAAACTGAATCCATCGAGGCAACTTCTACTATTGAGATTAAAAATTCCCTTACACGCTTGCCTGATGGCCAGACTGTACCTGACGAACGATAAAAATTAAATTCAAAGCATTAACTAGTTAGGTTGGCCAGTATATGCCAGAAATTGGAATTTTTTCTACTAGTATTGATTTGCCAACTTATGGACCTGTAGTCGAAAACATAATCTCTAGAGGATACTCTACATGGATATATGATGCAGACAGGGTTGCAAATTGCTTAGACTCATTAGAGATTCATATCAGTAATGAGGAAGATTTTAATATTGTTCACAATGGAACAGCTCATTACTTAAAAGAAATAAATTCTGCATGGTATAGGCATCCTTACCTTTTGAATATGCAACTACCCGATAAAGCTAGGGAGTTATGTCTAGAAAAAGAAATAGATTTACTTCAAGAATCAGTTTGGCAACAAATACCAGACGAATCCTGGCTAAACCATCCAACGATTATGGATAGGTCAAGGGTTAAATTAGCTCAGCTTTCAATGGCAAAATCATTAGGATTTACAATTCCAAATACTCTAGTGACTAATAATTGGAATGCGATTGACCAAGAATTTAAAGATGAAACCATAGTAGTCAAAATGTCCAAAGGCTTAAGCTATGATAATAACAAAGCCAAGGTTTTATATACTACACCGCTGAGTACGAAATCTAGAGTAGGCCTTTCAGAAAACAATCCCTTCCCCGGTATTTATCAAGAATACTTGGACAAAAAACGTGAATGGCGAATAACTGTAGTAGGTAATGACGTTTTTGAGGCAGCAATTTATACAACCGAAGATGCAAAAGACGACTGGAGAAAACATCAGCTAACACCAAAAGTAATCTTTAAAAAAGAATCGATGCCACAAAATGAAATAGGCAAATGTGTAGCATTTTTAGGACACTTAGGTCTAGTTTATGGTGCTTTTGATTTCGTAGAAAATAAGGAGGGTAAAATAACTTTTCTTGAATGTAACACAAATGGCCAATTTAGGTGGCTAGAAGATATTTTAGGATTACCCATTTCTAATGCCATAGCAGACCAGTTAATTATTAAGAATAATAGGTAACTACGGAAAGTATCTGTCTAACGTCTGGACTATACTATCTTGCTTGGGATTAAGAATAAGCTTGTCGAACGTATTACTGTCAACAATATATATTGCGATACCTTCTTTGTCTAATGTCCGAGTTACGCTTTCATAATCTGTTTCGTTTAGCGGACTAATAGACTCCTTACTAACCATTTCATAATTACTCAATGCTGTTTGAGGAGTTCTATGAAATGATTCAGTCGATAATTCATACAAAGCACCACCTGTATCTTTTTTAAGAATATCCTGCACATTGCCGCACAATACAACATAGGGCTCTGAGGATTTTATATTCATTAATAGAGGAAAGCCCTTAGGCAACATATACATTAAGGCCAATTTTTTATGTCTGGTTGCAAAAACAAAATCTCCAATATATTTATCATTACTGATAGTGCGTTGAGGTTCAAGAATTTTTAGGTTTTTTATAGGAGATGCGTGGTAGAGTTTCATATGTTAATTATGCCATGTTTTTGTCCCCCAAGAATAAGCCTTAGTCGAAGAGAGTCTAATAAATATCACTAAAACTACTGTCGTTAGTGACGCTACACTGACGTTAAAGATGTTAAAATCTCCTCTGTAGACGACAGTACGACAGCAGCGACAGTAAAATGAGGGAACTATTTAATAACTATTTAATGTTTCATTTCGTCTAGGCTAAAGTTGCCTTAAACACATAAACACCACGCATTATTTCATTCCACCTATTAATATCGGCTACAATTTCCTTATAGTTGGAAAGTAAATGGTTCACCATAAGCGATTTGACCTCTTATATTATGCAGATGTTTATTTGTGACAAAAATTATCAAAGGAGTTATTGATTTCATTCCCCTAAGCCTTTGTATACTTCTCTAAGATAATCAGAACGACTTAAATTATTATTTATCTTAGTCTTTCCCACTCACCGGCTTCACTTGTAACGCCATCTTTTAGTTGGCTAATTTGTGTCATCGCATTGTGAAGATTATAGTAAGCCGCCCACATTGCCGTTTTCAAGCTATCTTTACTTACAGTTATGTCTGGAGGTGTTGCTACGCGTTTCATTACCGAGGAGAGTATTCTTAAGTGTGGAAAGATATTCTCTATCTTTTCTATCTCTGTTCTGCAACGATCAAACTTTCTAATATCCATATCAAATGATGTGGGTTGAGCAGATTTTATGAAGGCACCCTCAGCTGGACCCATTGAACCCAGTCCGAAATAGTATGCGTAAAGACATGAAAGTACCATATCTTCAACAAGAGCTCCTGTTTCGGCAACTAACTCCTCCCAACTTAAGCGTTTCCTAATAACTTAGCCTAGTTAACAGATATAGAGCTGGTAATTTCAGGGGACTAAAACGGCTTTTTAGTTGTATAATCTTGCCATCATGGCATACATCAAAGTTAGCAGATCTGCATCAGGAGCTCAAACAGTACAACTGGCTACTAAGTACCACGGCAAGACACAAATCCTGAAA
>DAHXNJ010000013.1 GCA_027365445.1 Candidatus Saccharimonadota bacterium
ACCCTAGTTTGTGAGCCACAAACAGCCCAACGCCTACAGTTATGGCTGCAAGTACAATATTTTGTAAAAACGATAATAGTGCGAGAGTCTTAGGTGGTACTTTTAACGGCTTCTTTGAAGCTGATGACTGTAATAGCTTGAAACTATATGGAATAAGGGCTGCGCTGCCTACAATGCCCCCAATCATCAGGATTACAAACTCGGACCAAAAGCTATAATTCATATTGTTATTATTTCTTTATTTTGCTGCGGTCTTTATGCCATTTTATGGGGTGGATTAAGGCATACAGATTATAGTCAAATCCCCACCCGAACCATCTCTTAGTTATAAAAGGTGCGTCTGGATTCCATGTTCTTGATTTGAACCGTTTTTTAGTGGGTTTACGCCAATCATAAGGGACTTTGAGAAACTTACCTTGTTTGTTCTGCGATTCCATAAGTTCATTATATACCCGTTATAGCCATCTACTTAGTTAGCTTCGCAGTTTCGCAATACTATATAGAAACACTAAACTGCGGAACTAATATTTTAAAGCGTAGTGTTAGGGACTTTTAAGAGTACGATAGTATACTGTTCCCAAGGCTTACACAAGAGCTGGGAGTAACATGACAGACGCATTATCAGCATATTCGTTCAATCCAAAAATGTATAACACCGATTTTGTTATAGGACAGGATAGTTTTGATGACCTATCAATTAACCCCTTACCAGAAAGTGACGCATATTGGTTTAAGAATAGTGAAAAGACACTCGTAAAGCGGTTTGTATTAAAAAGGTCGGCTCAAGTAGAAAAAACATGTGTGGTCACTTTAGCAAAAAATGAAGACGGCAAGTTTTCACCCAGATTTGATTTTCAAATATATGATATTACCAAGAAAAGCTTAAAAGAATATACATCCGGTAATGTAGATGTGACCAAAATAAAAATTAAAGCAAAAGTGAATATTGGTGATTGCCACGAAGAATTTAATGCTCTATTACGTTTTATGATGGGCTTAGATAATGTAGAGCTGGATAAAGTTAGCTATAAAACCGTAAAAGAGGATTACATAGTTCAACTAGAGGAATCTTTAAAAAATGTATCAAAAGAGGACGCTCTTTTAAAAATTTATGCAAAGTATAAGAGTAAATTAACAGATGAAGATGTAGAGCTTCTTTTAAATAGAAAGTCCAAACTTAAAACTTTTGAAAAATTATTAAATGATAGTGACTACCTAGAACAATGCAGAAAAAAATTGGGTGAAAATAAACGTAATGAAGACGTGTGGCAGTACTTCTTTGAACATAATCAATGGATTTTTGGGTATGGACTTAAATTAGTGTCTTGTGAATCAATCACAGATTCAAAACTTGAACAAATTACAACAGGGGCTAACGTGTTTTCAGGAGGGGGTAAAAGAGCAGACGGCCTACTGAGAACAAGAGGATATATAAGTAGTCTGGTTTTTTGTGAGATTAAGAAAAGTGACACACTACTGTTAGAAGCAAGGCAGTATAGACCGCCAGACGTTTATCGTGTCTCAGACGAGGTAAGCGGTGGTGTATCTCAGGTACAAAAGACTGCACATAAAGCTCTTAGAACTGTTTTGAGTGAATTTCATAAACTATATGAATCAGACGGTACCCCGTTAAGGATTGAAGTATCTACAATTAAACCCCGGCAGGTTTTAATCGCTGGTAACTTAAAGCAATTTCTAGAGAACGAAGATATTAACTTAGAAAAGTCACTAAGCTTTGAACTTTATAGAAAATCTATCATTGACGTAGAGATAATCACTTTTGATGAACTTTATGAGAGGGTTAAATATATTGTTGGTGGCACTGGCAATAACCCATAGCAGTCTGTTGAATCAGTTTCGCACTTACTATATAGAAATACTAAACTGCGAAACTGACATCCGAGACAAGCTTACCCGAAATATCACCACCAAGGTACTTTTTAGCTAATTCTACTTCTTTGGATATAGCTACGACAGCGTCATAGTATTTTACTCGTAACATATCAAGTAGCGGGAGCCAAGATATAGAGCCGCGCCGAAGTTCTAGCCATTTCTACTGGCAGATTTTCGTGTGCGCTCATTTGCTCAAACGTAATAAAATACTTAATTATGAGTAAACTTTATGGTTCGACCCTTAATCGAAAAAATTTCACCTAGATTTTAACATCAGATATTCATTGCGCAATCTAACTTGACATAATAAGATCTGTTCTTTTTCGGTTTTGTTATAATAGTAGATTGTGAGTGAGACGCAACGACCAGAAATTGACGATTCACATATAAACAATTGGTATTTGTCGTTTGCTGTTCTTGCTCTTGGCGTTAAGCCGTCTCTTAGCGGTTATGCCGATTATTCTTCATTAATTACATCGATTCCCGAGGATGTACTTGCCACATTTTCTATTGAAGATGGTAATATGGTTCTTTCTATGCTATTAGAAAATATGTCGCAAAGACATGCCATACGGTCCGGTTATGCAATCATGGTTACCGCTTTTGAAAACGCTAATAAATCCCTCGTAGTAAAAGCCGCAAGAATGGCACTTCAAAACGAAATCGAAACAAACATGCAGGACATTTCTCTTGAAGTTATTGATTTGGAAAGACAGCTTTTAACTATTCGTGACATCGATAGACCATAATTAGCTTTAATGCGGTATTGAATAATAACCCATTGTCGGACCAAGTATCGGTGATTTGACCTTAGTTTATCTTGCTTTTGCTTGCGCAGTAGTCGCTTTTGATGACAGTCCGCAGCTTACGCTACTAGTCTAATTTAGTAAGCACAAGATGTCTAGGATTTGGGGAGGTTGACAATATGTTTAACCAAAAATCCCGGAAAAGAGGATGTTATTTGAATCACTCATGGAAGAATTTGATTTAGTAGGAAGATACTCTATACTTCAAAATAACTTAAATTATTTAGTATTTCCTAAAGGCAGTTCTTTACAGAAAGCTAACTCAAGATCAGCTTGACCTAGTAGTCAGCCAGCTCAATACCAGACAAAAACAACAACTTGGCTATAGAACACTAAGCCAAGTCTTAAATCTAGTGGTGTAATTCATATTGGAGTCTAATATTTTAGTAAGAACCGGCTCCGCCATTATCGGCAGCTACTGACTGCCAATGTATCCAGGCATTACAGGGCCCGTTATCAATACCACTTCCGTAATGACTATTCATATAGTCAATACCCCAGCGAATTTGCACCTTAGCTGGTTGATAGTTAAGGCCATTTCCAGGATCTCGTTGAGGTATACCGGCTGCACCTCCAGGATTGACAGCATTAGGCATAAATCCTGACTCATTAGCAAATATATTATCTACACAGCCGATTTGAGCATTACTTAGTCCCATCTGCTTGCCGATTTCGTAAGTAAGATTGATATTGTCGTTAGCTATAGAGTTAGTAGGGGATATATGTCGGTAATAATTAGCTGACGAACCAAAGTAATGAATAGGTAAATGCGTGGGTGAAACTATACCTTGTTTAACTGGTATATTAGTACCGGTTGATGGCGTTACTTCTTTTATTGAAGTAGGGGGTTTAAAAAAGTGAGCATCATGTGGGGCTATAAAGACTGGCGAAGAATCGGGCAACAAATGCGTGGGTGAAACTATACCTTGTTTAACTGGTATATTAGTACCGGTTGATGGCGTTACTTCTTTTATTGAAGTAGGTTTTGTTTCTGGTCTTAATACTAAAATTTTACCTATAAAATTAACATTTAATTCATTAAACATAACTTTGATAGTGTCAGGATTCGCTTGTTCCATATGTTCCATTTTATGTTGATAGGGAAAAACAGTCTCCGTTTTGGCACTAACGCCTATTGCTAATCCTCCCACTCCTATAACTGTCGCAGCCTTAACGGCCGATCTATTAAATAGAAATTCAGATATACGCGTAGCCTTTCTTCAAATTATTATTGATATTAAACTCAACGCAATCACTACCCGCGTAATGATGATACGTTCGTTAAGCATTCCTAGATTGTGTCGATAGCCCAAAAGCTCAATAGTTTTTGAGAGTTTAGGCTATATGACAGGATCTGTGCTGGCTAAAATTAAAGCTAGCTAAAATGGATCCTCTCATGTCTTGTGCTGAATAATTGAATCACTTAACTCATACTATCTTATAGATCTAAGTACAACTGGTCAAATCATAAAATTAAATATTTAAGAAACTAATAACTTTTTATGCTACTCTAGCTTTGATTGCAATAACACTCATAATCTTTAAGATTCAATAAAATGACAAACAAAAATATAGGATTCAACAACTACAACCATATTATCTTTGACAATCTTTTTACTAAGTTTTCCAAAAAATTTAAATCAGATCAGAAAGCTAAAATATTTATTTTATATAACTATAGGTATTAAGCATTACAATCCAATATCTAGACACTAATCATGAAACTCGATACTCATCAAATTCTTATTATTAATGCTATCTCTTAAAAGATTTGGCCTATAATCTGGAAATATATTGTGCCATTCTCATGTAAAGAGACATATAATAATAGTGCTCTTTTAGCATTTCTTATTTGATCAAGCACTTAAACATAATAAGTTATCTGCTGAGAGTTATTATTCGAACTAAGAAAAGTATCCCCTACGAAATAATAAAAGGTTTATTTTAGGCAAAATACTAAATTCAGTAGTTTTTATATTTTTAAGATTCAAACAAGTTAATATTAAATGATTGTCAGTCTAAATTTAACATATAATAACTAAACATGGACCAAACAATTGCGTTAGAAGTTTTGTTGTCTGGAGAAAGCGCCTTATTGACGGGTCCGGCTGGATCAGGAAAAACTTATCTACTTAATAATTTTATTAAACAAGCTAGAAAAGACGGTATGAATGTAGCGGTTACAGCCACCACAGGGCTGGCCGCAACTCATCTAAACGGTTCTACGATTCATTCCTGGAGTGGTATAGGTATACTAGACAGCTTACCTAGTGATTTTATTAAAAATCTCAATAATAGTCGCAAGACCACCATCAAAGATACAGACGTACT
>DAHXNJ010000020.1 GCA_027365445.1 Candidatus Saccharimonadota bacterium
CCATAGTTTCCCAATCAGATATTTCTTTTTTCTCAATGTCAGTCATATCTGCTTTGTCTATCCATATAGTTAATGGAATGTTCATAGAAATATCGTATTGTTTGTAAAACTCCTCAACAGTCATATCTAGTTCTGTTTCAAAGAGACGCATTTTTGGCGTGTCCCTATTAAATGCTCCAGAGTTCCTGTCGCCAGAGTTCCAGTTGCCAGAGTTATAGTTGCCAGAGTTCCAGTCGCCAGAGTTCCAGTCGCCAGAGTTCCAGTCCCCAGAGTTACAGGAGCCAGAGTTCCAGTCGCCAGAGTTCCAGTCCCCAGAGTTCCTGTCCCCAGAGTTCCAGTCGCCCGAGTTCCTGTTGCCAGAGTTACAGGAGCCAGAGTTCCAGGAGCCAGAGTTCCAGTTGCCAGAGTTACAGGCCCCAGAGTTATTCTCTCCTGTATTATTGTTTGACATATAATATTCTTTACTATTAATGTTTTTCATAACTAGTTCCTTTCTTTAAATTAATCCGCCGAAATCATTTTCAAAATTGATTCCATCAAAAGTAGGGTCGAATACTTTATCACAATCATCACAATAAATAACTTCACCACCACCACAAGAACAATTATTTCCATTACAACAATATGGCTCTACAGAAACATGATCGTGAGCACACTCAAATTCCCATTCATCATTTAAAACATAAGTTATGTCTTCAAATTTAACATTAATTTTTTTCATATATCTCCTTAAGATATTTTAGTCCAAATAATATAGATTAATTCAATCACAGATAAACTTAACCATATATATTTAGCATGTCTTTTATAAAGTTCTTTAAAAGCTACTATTAAAATTGCCACTATACTCAATTGTTCAAAACTTAGTAATTTTTGTTCGTTAGTAATTTTTTTCATAATATTCCTTTTTATTTTTATAGTCCTAGTTCAATGTCTTGCAAACGGGTTTTCCATTCTGCGTAAAATTTGTCTTTCATTTTGGCTCCTTGATTATTGATAATGCTTACAGTATATAGCTAAATTACAGCCATGTCAATAGTTTTTTTATAGTTATACACATGGTATAATATGAGCTACAGCGTCCGAGATTCTTTTAGGAAGGCTCCTTGATTATCTCATTATTATGGACGCTGTTTTATTGTATACTAAGAGTATGAATAAAACTGAAATATTCAACGCCCTTAATCCAGACTGGTGGACAGAAATAACTGATCCTTGGTATAACAATCAGATAGGCACACAGATCAACTTTACTAACTCAGGCGGTAAAAACTTAGTGTATTTATCTAATGCACCTTATCAGAGTAATGGTATGTTCGCCCAACCTAGTGGTATAGATATTAGCGTCTTAGTAAATGATTTAATGTTGCAAGCATCTCAATCTTTAGAGAATATGCATTGTGCTAGTATAATAGGCAATACACCATTAACAAGTGTCTATGGAGGTCAAGCATGACAAATGAATTCGGTGAATTAGATGAACGAATACTTTTGAAAAATTATATTATTATTAGGTTAAAGGACTTTTATCAAACCCTAGTAGTGTCATCTGCGTTGCTAGACTTAACCGATGTTGATATTGTAGATGTCGATCTAGAAAAATATAAAAAAGATATAAAAAAAGCATTCTTAAGAAGTTTAGATGAGGCGTTTGTATCCATGAAGTGTGTTCAAGACTCTGAGAGAGAAAAGCATGATAATAATTGATCTAAGACCGTACGAAAAACAACCACCCAGCAAAGACTTGATGGACATCCTCGTGGAACATATATATCACGTTAGGGGAGCTTCTAAAATCATATACACCACGCCAGATGAAATCTGGGTAACTAAAAGACAAAAACAACAGTATTTCAATAATGATGATTGGATATTAGCATTGGAAACATCTATAAGCGTAAGAGTTAATAATGACCCCACTAACTAAAGAACAGATTTATAACCTCCTAGATCCAGACTGGTGGCTTAAAGCCGATACAGACATATCTCCACCAGGAGGAACAGAGCCTTATCAGATAACTCCAGCAGTAACTCTATACTTTCAAAATCCAACAGGAAATTACTATTCATATCCAGTCTTAGGTGCGTTAGATAGTGATGAGGCTGACAACTTCACTAATTACATTGAAAACTATTTAATGGTTCAAGCTAGTGTTTACTTAGAGAATATGAAATGTGTAGGAAATATCACAAATACAGCCCCTAAAGAATACCAAGTATTTCCTATCTATTTTAAGTGAAATAGTGTTTATAAGTATAGCTTAAGTACTACAGGTAGCGTCTTGTAAATTAAAAAAATAAGCTTATAATCAAACCTAACATTTAATAATTACAGAATTATTAGTGTTTTCGTCCCAAACTTAAATGACTTGGCGAAGTAAAATAACAGAAGTCAGCCCCTGAACCAACGGCTAATTATACCGCTCAGGAATAAATAGGGAATAAGTTAAATAAAAAAAGAACCCGACTTAAGCGAGTTCTTTCAAAAAGATTTTCATCTAATTACAGAATGATTATCATTATATTCCTATGCTCTTTAATTGTCAAAAGTTTTTTTAAAAGTTTATTCTTTTTATTACCAAACACCCTTAAACTTCTAACTATTACCCGCTTGGAATAAACATTAAAACATTAAGTTATTAAAACAATATTATTTATAAAGTTATTAAAAAAAATGATTGAACGTATTTGTAAAAATTGTCATAAAAGAATAAAATCAGAAAGTAAATTAAAAATATATTGTAGTTGTTTAAAATGAAATTATTTAAAAAACAAGTTAAAGTTACTGCCTCATCACTACAATTAAACAATGCTATATTAAGTTTAGCTTACAAAACAGGTGTTGTTGTTGATTTACCTCATTCTTCAGACGAAATACATGAAGCTTATGCAAAAATTATAAAAGCTCTGAAAGAAATTGAAAACTCAATAAAAAATGATATAATCTAAATAAAATGACAACCTTAAAACAGAGAATTGCATTCAAAGAAATAGTCGAAAATGGTCGAAGTGCGAGTGCTGCTATGAGAGAAGCTGGGTATTCTGCCAAAACAGCAACAGCCCCAGCTAAACTAACAACCTCAGACGGCTTTAAAGAACTAATGGAACAAATGGGTATTTCAGATGAAAAACTTGCTAAAAGACTTGATGAAGGTTTAGACGCAACTAAAGCAGTAGTTATGGGTAAAGAATCAAATGAAAGCTTTGTTGACATTCAACCAGATTATATGGTTCGCCACAAATACATTGAAACTAGCTTTAAACTTAAACGTTATTTAGACAATGATAAAAAAGATTTTAATTTTAACGTAAACTTTATAAACAATGTCCCAAGACCTACTAGTACCAAACATATCACCGAGTCCGAAGCAAGCTAAGTTCCTAAGCAGTGATGCTTATGAAACCTTTTTCGGTGGTGCTGCTGGACCTGGTAAATCTGCTGCTCTTTGTGCCGAAGCGGTTACATCTTGCTTAGAAGATCCTGGTCATCATACTTATATATTTCGTAAGACTATCCCTGAACTTAAACAATCTATCGTCCCAGAGATTAAAAAGCAGTGTGCTGCCTACTTAGATCATATGCCATATAACTCACAGGATAGAAGGTTTAACTTTCCTAATGGCTCATACATTCAGTTAGCTTATTGCGATAATCCTGGTGATTACTTTAGATACCAGAGTGCCGAGATACACACATTGTTATTTGATGAGTTGACTCACTTCACTCAAGATGAGTATGAATACTTAAAGACTAGAGTTCGTAGTGTTGAACCTAGACTACTCAGAGTGATGAGTGCTAGTAATCCTGGTAACGTGGGACATGGATGGGTTAAGTCATACTTCATAGACATTGCTCAAGAGGGAACTATTTATACCGACCCTGGCACTGGACTTACTAGAATGTTTATACCTGCTGTGATTGATGACCACCCAATCGAAAGTTTTAGAATACAATATCGTAAGACACTTGAATCAATACCAGACCCAGACCTAAGGAAAGCTTTGCTTAATGGCGATTGGTCTATCTTTGCTGGACAGGTTTACACCGAGTGGCGTAGGAACATACACGTTATTAATAAACTACCAATAGAACTTCAAGACTGCCATAGGTTTATAGGTTTAGACTCGGGTTATAATGACCCGACTTCTATTCACTGGATAGCTGAAGCACCTAAAAAAGATGGGATAACTCACTACTATGTTTATCGTGAACTCTATGGAAATGGTAAACGGCCAGAAGAATGGGCATTGATACTTGCTAGACATATTCAATTAGAGCCTGTGGATATCTTACTCATGCCTCACGATACCTTTGACAATCTGGGCGGTACTAGACCGATCGTTGATCAGTTTAAAGATATATTTAATAAACTAGGACTTCAAGTTAGAATAGATAGATCAGCACCTGCTACACACACAGCCAAGATTAACCGTCAATCTTTAATCCATGATATGTTAGCTATTCAAGAAGACGGATTACCTAAGATGCAAGTAATGTCTAATTGTGTTAACTTAATCCGAACTCTGCCAATGCTACCGTACTCAACCACTAGAGTTGAAGAGATAGACGA
>DAHXNJ010000023.1 GCA_027365445.1 Candidatus Saccharimonadota bacterium
TAATTTTTAGATTATATAGAGAATCTGTACTGTTATTGAATGTATAAACTCGTTAGGCGCCTTGTTCACCTGCCAGCAACAAACGAGGTGAAGTGGCAAGTGAGATAATTCCGAATATTAGTATTATTACGCATATACTACCGAAGAACAATGATATAGGTGATGTGCTATATGTTTCACCAAAAATAAATATACCAATTCCAACTGCTATTGCTGGTTCGATAATCTCAATAACTGTTTGTGATATGGCCAAGGGCCCAGCACCATATGCATTGACCATTAGGTAGATCGATATAATGCCTGTAATGATCAGCGCATAGATAGGCCATCTAGTCATTAATATTGTAAAACCAAATTTATTAAGGAGATTGAAACTAAGCTTTATGAACGCTGCGTTTAATGCAAAGGATATAGCGGCAGCAATGGCCGCCATTATAGCTCTAATTCTAGATGAAGATATCTGTCTTATAGCTAAAGCAAGAATAATAATTAATGGTCCTAAAATAGAGACGACTATAATCCAAGGCAAAGGCTTATAATTTAAATTTCCTCCTCTTGGATGAGTTGCGATGAATAAACCGCCTAATCCAATAATAATTGCAGCAGTCGATAACCAATCCCTAAATTTGACATGAATATGAAGTCTATAGTGGATTAATAAAATAAGAAAGATTAAATCGCAGGTCAATAATGGCTCTACTATTATTAATGGTCCATATTTTAACGCTACGGCTTGCGCTAAAAAAGCTATCGTTTGTAGCACAAAGCCAAATATATAAATACGGCTTTTAATCATTTCATAGAAAAAACGATGACCAAAAAGCCTTTTGGCATCTGGTGTATGTGTTGCTAGTCGTTGCATAATGGCCGATGTGGCGTTAAGGGCTGCTGCAATTATTGAAGCTACAAAAGTAATTAAAAGCATATAGATTATTCTACTGGTCTAAGGATAGCTAAAACAAGCGGAAAAATCGTACTAAGACAATAAACTATATAAACATGTGAACATTAACACTTAAAATATGTCATCTAGTTAACGGTAATTCAATTGGGTGATATAGTATTTTTGAGAGTAGTTACTTAATATACGAGTAAGTTATAATCTGCTTACTTGAAAGGAGTGATATGTCAAAATCGGCAATGACAAGTTTAGTGTCTTTAGTTTTAGTTGTCATAGCAGTAATAGTTGTTTTATTAGTAGCTCCAACAAAAACTACAAATAGTACTACTAATAAAACAAAAATAGCAAGCAATACCCTTAGCAGTAGCCAGAAAAGTTCAGATTCGAAGACGATCGAGAATAATATAAAGTTGTTTTTTGCATCCAATACATCCTTGTCTGAGCGTGAGTCATTATTACAAAACGGTAGTCAATTCGCTAAAATTATGCAAACAGATCTAGCACAATTAAATAGTCAAAAACCAAGCGTCTCGATAGCGAATATAACTTTTCCTAATAAGACTACTGCTAAGATTATTTACAGCGTAGCGCTAAATGGTCAAACTGTCCTGAAAAATCAGACAGGAGAGTCGCTAAATATAAATCATCAGTGGGTAGTTAGTGATTCTACTTTATGTCAATTATTGAGTTTAGGTGGTAAAGCCCCTTCAGCCTGCAATAACATTCATTAGGGAATAAAAATGATCAAACAAAATAATATTAGTCAACGATACTTAGCTATAATTTGTCTAATTTTATTTCTAACATTCCTTGATAACACTATTGTAAGCGTGGCGTTGTTTAGTATTCAATCAACTTTGCATGTCGGTGTTATTAGTTTGCAATGGGTTGTTGATGCCTATATGCTTGTTTTTGCTGTCTTTATGTTAAGCGGAGGAACATTAGGCGACAGACTAGGCCGTAAGAAAATAATGCTAGCAGGGGTACTATTGTTTAGTATTGGATCATTTATCTCAATGCTTGCTCCATCTGTTAATTGGTTGATTGCCGGAAGGATAGTTATGGGATTAGGCGCTGCAGCATCAGAACCTGGAACTTTATCAATGATCAGACAAATATATAAGGACAAAAGACATAGAGCCAGGGCTTTAGGAGTCTGGGCAGCTGTTTCGGGCATTGCCTTAGCTTTTGGTCCAATAATTGGCGGATTACTAATTAGTTTTAGTAATTGGCGAGCAATTTTTGCCTTTAGTTCAATTTTAGGTATCGTTTCCCTTATTGCTGGTATGCTCTATTTGCCTAATGATCATTTAAGAAACAAAAACAGTTTTGATTACATTGGTCTAATATCGGGCGGTTTAGGACTTTCGTTTATTATTGGTGGCTTAATAGAAGGTGAAAGTTATGGTTATTTACAACCCGTTATTATATCACTTCTAGTAATTGGGATAGCCTTGTTATTTTTATTTATTGTTATTGAGAATTTAATTAAACAGCCTGTATTGCCAATGAATTTTTTTAAAAATAAGAACTTTGCATTAGCAAATTTCATAGCGTTTAGCACTAATTTTGCCATCTTTGCAGTCTTCTTTTTTGTATCTTTGTATCTGCAGCTTATTGCTGGATTCTCGGGTTATCAATTAGTCTTAGTGTTTATTTCAATTAGTGTTGCGATGGTAATCTCGGCTCTGGCTACCGGCAGATATAATAGTAAAAATAAGAAAGTACCACTGGAAATGTTTGGCTGTATTGTCGCTGCAGTGGGGGTCTATTTAGTCAACTTATTATTAAGTCCGAAGATAAGTCTAATTGAGCTTTCTGTAATGCTTTTTATAACAGGCTTAGGTTTTGGTATTTGCTTAACTGGAATGACGAACTCTGTCTTAAATTCTACTCCAGTGAATAAGTCAGGAATTGCCGCTTCTACTGTCAATACATTTCGAGAAATTGGTGGGGTCTTTAGTGTTGCTTTGCTTGGTTTAATCGTTAATTCTAAACTAACAACTGGTTTGCAGCATAGATTAAGCGCATTTCACTTACCTACTAATTTTCAATCATTTGTAATTTATGCCGTTACGCATGGTGGGCATACTCCACGATCAGCCCATATCTCTATCAAGGAACTTATTTCTCATGCTAGTCTAATTAATAAATTGACTGCAGCTGCTTACAGGGCCTTTGGTAGTGGACTAAATGTGTCTTTAGATATAGCATCATCTTTATTATTGATTACTGGCGTCGTCTCAATTAGTGTTTTTTATTTATATGACCTAAAGACGCGTACTCATAAAAATTCCTCAATATAGTATCTAGGGTGTTCCTTTTTATATTTAATCTTGCTATCTTTTTAGTAATAAGTACTCATTCTTTTGTTTTATTAGATAGACCGTCTAGTCTTTGATTGTTAATTGATCGTTTTTTTGATCAATTTATTGATAAAAGCTATTGTTATGAGCCTTAGCAGTTTTTTACTAATCTTTTTCTTCTCTTACGTTATAAGCGATAATTCTTGATATCGACTTTTTTATAATAATTTAGTGCCATATTACTACTCCTTTTATTAATAGCTAATGCAATACTCAGGTAGAGTAAATAAAATATTTAATATTCTTGACAAGAACACATATAAAGTGCACAATACTTTACCGAAATAGGAGTATTATGAAGAACTTAGAGAAAAGTAACAGAGAAAAAGGCAAACTTAAAACCAAAGGTGCTGGAGTTATTCTTGCAGCATTTGCTTTAGCGGGTTGTATGAATACCAATGTTAGCACCAAAAGTATGCAATCGAGAAAGATATTGCCATGTGCTAGTAATTTATCTCAACCAAATTCTAGCGATAACCAAATTATGCCATCTAATTTTAGTTCTGTATTAGATACAGCAAGATCAGATGCAAAAGAAATATATGATAGGGTTAGTAAAAATGATGGAAAAATTGTACTAGACCCAACTATCGATGATTCAGTCACTGCCAGTAAGGATCAATTAAAGATAAATTATGATTTAAATAGCACACAGTCAGGTTTTAGTGCTTCTATCGCTGTAGTTAAGGGTGTTCCTCAAATAGGAATAGGCGCTTTAGCTTGTAATGTTGGATCAGAAATTTACAAGACTTCATTAGAGGGTGCACTTCAGGCCTATAGTACAGCTACGAAAAATTTCCCTGCTTAGTTTAAGCATTGATATATTTTGAATGAAATTTATCTTTATAAGTGTAATCTTAAACTTATAGCTACTTGTATTGTTTGAGAAGAGTATTAAGGAAAGAGATAAGATCTTTCTGTAAATCTTCTTGTTCAAGTGCTAGTTGAATATTGGCTTTAATATAATCTAGTTTGTTTCCGGCATCAAAGTAGCGACCGTTTTTAATTTTGCAAGCAATAATATCTTGCCCGTCGGCTAGCATGCGTTTTAGTGCATCGTTACTATAAAGCTCGCTGCCTTCGCTTAGCTCATTGACTGCCTGATGTAGATAGCTAAAAATATTAGGGGTTAAGATAAAGCCACTCACAGTAGCGAGGTTGCTTAGGGCGTTCTTTTTACCAGGCTTTTCGATTATATTTCTGACTTTTAATATACCGTCACTAATTTCTTCTCCGTCAGCATAGCCATACTTGTCATAGTCTGAGTCGTTGCTGGTAGGTATAACGCTCATTATGGGACAGTTATAGCTGTTATAGGCGTCAATCATCTGTTTAAATCTGGGCGGAGTGGCCGTAATAAAGTCATCACTCCAAGTATAGATAAATGGTTCATCGCCAATTAAATGTTCAATATTGAGTAGTGGTGTACCGTTTCCATATGGACCTTTTTGTCGAACATATACAAAATTTGCTAGATTAGCTATATCGTCAATCATATTTAACATCGGAGCTTTTTTGGGTCCACCTTGTTTTAGATTCATCACAAGATCTTCGCTAGGCCGATCAAAGTGGTCTTCGATACTCCTTTTATTTTGTCCAGTAACAATGACGATATCTTCTATACCAACGCTAACAAGTTCTTCGACTACATATTGTATAATCGGTTTATCAACTAACGGTAACATTTCCTTAGGCATTGCCTTAGTTTGTGGCAGGAAACGGGTTCCAAAGCCTGCGGCGGCGATAACTGCTTTTGTTATTTTCGGCATAACATCCAGTCTATCATTTAATACATAAAATTATTTAAATTATAAAGAATATATAACTAGTTTTATTTTAGAATATCAATTATGAATATATTACTTGTTGAGGATGAACCAAGGGTAGCGGCGGCAATTGAAAGGTCTTTAGTCGCAGTAGACTATAGGGTTACTGTATCAAATGATGCTCATATAGCTCTAAAAAAAGCTTATGATTTAAAATATGATCTTATAATTTTAGATAGAATGTTACCTGGGAATGTCGATGGATTAGAAATTACTAAGAAACTTCGTCAGGATAATATAAATACACCTATTTTAATGTTGACAGCATTAGGTGAGGTAGCTGATCGAGTTGATGGCCTAAGTGCAGGTGCTGATGATTACTTGATCAAACCCTTTTCCATTAAGGAATTATTGGCTAGGGTTGCAGTGCTACTTAGGCGACCTAAAAATCATATTGGCTCTATCTTAAAGGTAGAAGATCTCATGTTGAATACTCTTACTAATGAAGTAAGTAGATCGAACAGAGAAATTAAGTTATCCAAACGTGAATTTAAATTACTGACTTACTTTATGTATAATCCGGACCAAGTTATATCTAAAGAGCGAATAATTAATCACGTATGGGATGCTGACGCTTTGATTCTGCCTAATACAGTTGAAGTGTATATGGGATATTTAAGAAAAAAAATCGATAAGGCACATCCCGATCGACCTAAGTTGGTCCATACAGTTTTTGGTTTTGGTTATAGGATCGGAATAAAAGAAGATGTTTAAGTCGGCACTTATGAAAATGACATTATGGTATGTTGCTTTAACTATGGTATTAAGCTTATCTTTTAGTTTTGTTATTTACCACTATGCCGCAGATGAACTAAGTGAGGGATTACATAGTCAATACAATAAGCTCAGTGCATCAACTCAAGACCATATTCAATACAGTGGTCAGGAATATGCTTTTTGGTCAGCACGCTTAATGATGGTATTCGTGTATTTTAACTTAGCCGTATTGGTATTAGCTTCAACTATAAGCTACTTTTTGGCTAAAAAAACGCTAAGGCCGATAGAAGAATCGCATAATGCTCAAATACGTTTTACCGCCCAAGCAAGTCATGAGTTAAGAACTCCATTAACTGCAATGAGGGCCGATACTGAATCGATCTTAATGAATAAATCGGATAATGTTACGTTATTGAAACAAACCCTAAAAGCTAACTTAGTAGACCTTGAACGGCTTGAATTGCTCGCTAATCATTTGTTAGAAGTTTCTAGAATAAGAACTAATAAAGCAGATATTAATCAAGAATTTGATTTAGCTGAAGCAGTCTTTCAATCAATTAATCAGATTAAGAGAGCCTATCCTAAGAAAAAATCGCTCATTAACTTTAAGCATCGGCCGTTAATTATATTTGGTGACCCCCTAGCTATTCAGTTAGTCATATCGACCATTCTTGATAATTCAATCAAATATAGTGGAGCTAAACCGCAGATTGACATTCGTTTGATTAAGCATAGTCAATCGGTCGAAATTAATATAAAAGACAAAGGTATAGGAATACCTAGTAGTGATCTTTCTAATGTCTTTAAACCATTCTTTAGGTCTAATAATCTTAATAGCTTAAATGGATATGGGCTTGGTTTGTCGATCGCCAAAGAAGTGATTGAATCCCATAAAGGTAAGATTAATATTACCAGTCCAAATGAAAAGGGTACTGTTGTAGAAATAATCCTTCCCTTATAGACGCATCATCAGCTTTTCTACAGTAAAGACTGGCAATATACATATTCAAGAATATGAAAAAATTTATTATAGGCACTGCCGTGCTTGGAATTTACGGCATTTATAGTGTTGGCATCCGCCACATTAATCCGGTTATTGCTAAACCGGCAACTTTAGCTGCTACTTCGACATCTCAAAAATCGAGAACTACATCAACTAAAGCAGCTAACAATACAGCTGCATCCGGATCAGGATCTACTGGTAAATATAAGGACGGAGTATATACAGGGAGTTCTTCTTATGTATATTTTGGCAATGTTCAAGTAGCGGTTACTATAGCTAAGGGCAAGATATCTAATGTTAAGTTTCTCCAATTCCCTAATACTCATGCTACCTCTGTGTATATTAATCAACAAGCGATGCCTTACTTAAAACAGGAGGCGATTCAAGCACAGACGTCAAAGGTACAAATAATATCCGGCGCTACATTTACTAGTGAAGGATTTATTCAATCATTACAAAACGCATTAAAAAAAGCATAAATCAAAAAAATGAAAAGAACAGAGTTAATAATGGGTATGCCAATTACAATCGAGATTATTCAAGCCAAGGATAATAAGCCATTTACTGAAGCATTTAATTATTTCAGGAAGATCGACGAGAAATTTAGCCCATATAAACAGAATAGTGAATTAAGTCAAATTAATAGGGGACTGGATGAAAGTCGTTATTCAAAAGAGATGAAGGATGTTTTAAGGTTATGCGAAGACACAAAAAACATAACTAATGGCTACTTTGACATTAATAATCAAGGTACACTTGATACTTCTGGATTAGTAAAGGGATGGTCGATAGATAATGTTGCTCGGCTAATATATAAAAAAGGATTTAAAGACTTTTATATCGAAGCTGGTGGAGATATTCAAGCAGTAGGATTAAATAAAGAAAAGAAACCCTGGGCCATAGGTATACGTAATCCATTTAACATTGAGGAAATAGTTAAGGTAGTCAATATCTCTAATCTAGGGGTAGCGACTTCTGGTACATATCTAAGAGGTGAGCATATATATAATCCAAAAAATAACTATAAATCACCTAAGAATATTAAAAGTTTAACTGTAATTGGCCCTGATGTTTTTGAAGCTGATAGATTTGCAACAGCTGTATTTGCAATGGGACAAGAGGGAATAATGTTCATTGAGGCTATGCCTGGTTTTGAGGCGTATATGATTGATGATAATAAAATAGCAACCTATACGAAGGGTTTTAATAAATATGTGGCTTAAGTTGTTAGATCCATTAGATAATCTTATTGATGGCATTTCGATGTATCGCCTACTTATGTATTATTTAATTGCATTATTGGTGGTTGCATTTGGTATGTCGTTAATAGGCACGATGCACTATAACCCTATCTTTATTGCTTTATCTGCCATAATTTTAGTTTTTGCATGTTGGGCCATTAACCGGATGCTAGCCGCTATTTTTCGTGCGCCAATTAATCCCGAATCCGCTATTTTAACTGGTTTAATTCTAGCCCTTATCGTGCCACCAAAGCCTACTGGAACTGGTTTATTATTTCTAATAGCAGTTTCTGGTTTGGCTATGGCCTCCAAATATATACTAACTATTAACAGAAAACATATTTTTAATCCCGCGGCGGTAGCTGTAGTATTGACTGCCTTGGGTCCACAACAAAGTGCTAGTTGGTGGATTGGCACAGCCTCAATGTTGCCATTTGTTATTATTGGGGGGATTTTAATTACTCGTAAAGTTCAAAGGGAGCATATGGTAATAATGTTTCTTGCTATGACGACTCTTGCGACGGCAATTTTACCAGTAGCTGGAGGAGGGCATATATTATCCGATTTAATAAATATGGCCTTAAATTCTGCTGTTTTCTTCCTAGGTTTTGTTATGTTGACTGAGCCTTATACTTCGCCAACGACCAGAAATAAGCAATTAGTTTATGCCGCGATCGTTGGCATAATAATGGCTCCTCAATTTCATATTGGAAGTTTTTACTCGACACCCGAGATTGCCTTAGTGATAGGTAATATATTTGCATATATTACTGGTAACAAAATAAAACTTTTTCCGATTTTATTTAGGAAGTATAAAATATCGGCCGATACAGCAGAGTTTGCTTTTGTCACAGATCAAAAGTTTGATTATATTCCAGGTCAATATATGGAATTTACGCTGCCTCATGATAAGCCAGATTCTAGAGGGTCAAGACGCTATTTTACTCTTTCCTCATCACCGACAGAAGAACATTTGAAAGTAGGAGTTAAATTTTATGAAGAAGGTAGTACTTATAAAGCAGCCATGATTGACATTGATCAAAATACACCACTTGTTGCATCTCAATTAGCTGGAGATTTCATAATGCCAGAAGATAGTAGTCGCAAGCTTGTTTTTATTGCTGGTGGAATTGGAATCACGCCATTCAGAAGTATGATTAAATATTTAATCGATACCAAAGAAAAAAGGGATATAATCCTAATTTATTCAGTTAATAAAGAAGAGGACATAGCTTATAGGGAAACTTTCATTCTAGCCAAGAAAATAGGCGTAAAGACAATCTTTATCCTTACTGGAAAATCGGCTAAAGTAACTAAAGCCGATACTTATAGAAGTGTAGTTAATGGTAGCTTAATAAAAAAAGCTATACCAGATATTAATGAGCGATTGTTTTATATATCGGGAACTCATAGCATGGTAGAATCGTTGCAAGATTCGTTGCATGAAATGGGTGTAAAGCATGCTGACATTAAAACCGATTTTTTTCCCGGTTATGCCTGACCTTAGTATCTATTAATGGTAATATAGGAAGGTATATATAAATATGGAGCTATATGACAGAAAAAACTACTAGCAAGTCACAAAAGGATAATAAATCAATCGCGTACTATGATGATGAGCATCATGATTATGAAGATTTTTGGGTTGGTCGGGATTATGAACATGAATCGGAAGTATTGGCATTAAATAAACTACTTTCAAATCGTCATTTTGACTTAGCTATGGATTACGGAGGAGGGTATGGTCGGATATCTCCCGTGTTATTAGATTATGCAGATAAATTAATACTCGTTGATCCTTCAACTAAACAATTGAATATAGCTAAAGAAAGATTAGCTAAATATAAAAACGTCGAATATGTAAAGGTAGATAAAGAGAATAGCGTGCCAGCTAAAGATAGTACCCTTGATCTATTGGTAATGGTAAGGGTATCTCATCATCTTGCCGAACCGGGACCGACGTTCAAAGAGATTAGTCGAGCGCTGAAACCCGGAGGAATGGCTATAATTGAAATAGCAAATGAGGCTCATTTTCTAAATAGAATGAAATATTTATCTCAGTTAAAGGGCGTACCTAAGACCTCGGTACCTATTGGCCAAAAGGCTAATGGTATTACAGATAATACGCCATTTTATAATCATAATCCGAATTATATTGCTCAATTAATGGCCTTAAATAAGCTGCTCATAGTAGATAAATTATCAGTATCTAATTTAAGAAGTAGTTATTTAAAAGGTCATTTAAAATTAAAGACTATGTTAAAAGTCGAAAATACCGTACAACCAATACTTGCTCCTCTTAACTTTGGACCAAGTATGTTCTTTCTGGTAAAAAAGGAAGATTAATTTTTAAGCTAAGTTTTTGGCTGTTGGAAAATCAACTGTTATTAATATAAATCATCGATTAAATAAGACTAATGAAAAAGTATTCAAAAGAACTTATCGGAATAATACTCTTAGTAGTACTCGTGATTGTAGCCGGTATCCTCTATTCTAGACCGCAACCTAAACCATTAACTCCTAAACCGGGTGTATTAAGTGCAAACCAACAGGAAAAGCACCATTCCTCTTCAGCAGGCCAGAATGCAAGAGTTAGTCATATATTTATTATTATGGACGAGAATCAACCAGCGCCCAATATAGTAGGAGATACTAAGTATGCACCTTATTTAAATAGCCTTATTAATACTTATGGATTAGCGACTAATTATTCGGCTGTAACTCATCCAAGCTTGCCCAATTATCTTGCAATTACTAGTGGATCAACTGACGGTATTACAACAGACTGTAACCCACCTAGTGCTGGTTGTGAAGTTAATGTTAATAATATAGCCAATGAGATATCTCAAAGTGGTCGGACATGGAAAGAATATGCCGAAAGCATGCCCTCTAACTGTTATGCATTTAATCAGGGAAATTATGTAACTAAACACGTTCCTTTTCTGTATTACTCAAATATTATTAATAACAAAAGCCTATGCGACTCGCATGTTGTTCCTTACACGAATCTATCTACAGATTTAAAATCAACGTCTACAACTCCAAATTTTGCTTTTATAACTCCGAATATTTGTAACGATATGCATAGTTGCCCTATTAATGTCGGCGACAGTTGGCTATCTCAGAATGTGCCAAAAATATTAAACTCTCCTGCTTTTACGAAGCAAAAATCCTTATTGTTTATTACTTGGGATGAGGGATATGTATCTAATAATCACGTGGCTGCTATTGTAGCTGGGTCAGCGGCTAAGCGCCACTATGTTTCTAATGTTGCTTATTCACACTATTCAATTCTTCATACAATAGAGCAGATATGGGGATTGAAGCCTTTAACTAAAAATGATCAAAGTGCACCTCTAATGATTAATTTTTTAAGATAGCATTCATGTTCTATGTTTAGGGGAAATATAATAAGTATTGGCTATTCTAAGCTTCTCATAGGATAATTATCTGATGATTGCAACTACAGCTCAGCACATTCCACTAGTTATCAAAGATATAGCACCATTAATTCATCATTATGGATATTTAGCTGTTGGCGGATTACTATTCTTAGAAGATTTTGGTATTCTTGTGCCCGGAGAAACAGTTTTAACCGCAGCTGCTTTTTATGCCGGTCTTGGTCAATTAAATATTTTCTTAGTAATAATCATAGGTATTGTTGCCTCAATTATAGGAGATAATATAGGTTTTGCAATTGGTACTTATGGAGGCCATCCTTTCTTGGAAAGGTTTGGACGCTATGTTTTCCTAACACCGGAACGAATAGATAAAGCTGAATCGTTTTTTAATAAATACGGTGGTCGAGTCGTAACTGTTGCACGTTTTTTTGATGGCTTAAGGGAATTAAACGGTATTATTGCTGGAATTAGTGAAATGAAATGGGCAAGATTTATTTTATTTAATGTCATTGGAGCTACTATTTGGGTCATTTTTTGGTCATTGATAGGATATTTTGGCGGTGATCATATCAATACATTCTTAACTTTTGAGCTTTATCTTACGATCACTATTGTAGCCATAATTGCGGCTAGATTTATATACAAAAAGGTAAGAAAAGAAAAGATAAGATAAGATAAGATAAGATAAGATAAGATAAGATAAAAATGTCATAGAGTTAATCCATTGCTCCCTATAAAGCAGAATAATGACTCTTTTAAAAGGCATATTTATGAAAAACTAAACATAATTCCAAAAAAAGCTACGGAACTGTTTAGCTCATCCGACATAACAGATTTATAGTGGAAGCAACTCGGCTCGCTCTTTTTAAACGACATTACCGATCCAGCTCGAATCTGTGTGGTGCGCGATTGCTTAAAAACTATCTATCGTTATTACGGACGCTTTAAGTTATAGGGTATGTCAGGTTTAGGACACAAAACCTAGTTGCCTAGACCAATTATGTACTACTAATGCCCCACGACAAGTTATGGAATCCTGGCTACAAAAGCACCATTCATGCAGACCGCATCAATCCTTAAGCTACTTGATGCCAGAAGGGTACAAAGCCAAACTAGCAGACAATAAAGTGGTGCTCATGTAGCAAACCTCTACGATTAAAGTACTGATTTCTTTTGGATATATTTTGGTGTATTATGAAAACTACAACGTTATGGTGGTAAGCGATATAAAATCGCTAAGTTGTAAGAACATATCTTATCAAAGGGAGTATTAAGCCTATGGTGTGTTAACTGTCATGGTGCTAGTGCAGATATTTTATTAATTAATTAAAAAGAGGACAATATGTTAAGAAGATTTATTTATGCCGGTGGGATACTTGGTATATTAAGCTTAGTATTCGTACAATCAGGCAGCTTTGCTAGTTTTACTGCGACCGCCAATGTGGCCAGTAAAATAACAACCGGTAACTTTTCACTGGGCGTTATGCCCAACCC
>DAHXNJ010000047.1 GCA_027365445.1 Candidatus Saccharimonadota bacterium
TGAAGATAAGATAGAAGCATCTAGGCGTTTCTATAACAGCGTAGTTAGGGATTTTAATACTAGGCGTAGAACATTTCCGACTAAAATATATGCACAGCTTTTCGGCTATCGACAGGACAAGGAATACTTTGAGCTTGATGAAGCTCAAACAGCTAAAGTTGAGCAGCCGGTTGACGTTCAGTTTTAAGAAGGGTAAAAAGAATCAATGTATTCGGAAATTAGTCACAACAAACATCGTTCATTGCTTATTATGGCAGTCTTTTTACTGATCATAGTTGGTTTAGCTGATCTGTTCGATGTTATTTATGCTGGAGGTAGTCCAGCGGTATTGATTGGCGTAGTAATAGGTGGCCTAATTTATGCCGTTATTAGTTATTACTTGGGTATGCGCATGAGTTTGGCCGTTAACGGAGCTAAGGAAATTCAAAAAAGTGACAACCCTAGGTTATATAGGATTATTGAAAATTTAAGTATAGCCGACGGTTTGCCAATGCCAAAAGTTTATATAATGAATGATCCGGCTCCTAATGCTTTTGCAACTGGTCGTGATCCAAGGCATAGTGCAGTTTGTGCCACCTCAGGACTATTGGATATTATGAACGACAATGAACTAACTGGGGTATTCGCTCACGAGCTAGGTCATATTAAGAACTATGATAGTCGAGTAAGTATGATTGCTTTTGCTTTGACTGCCGTAATTTCTTTGATTGCCGATATCTTACTAAATTTAAGTTTTTTTAGAGGCGGCAATAATCGTAATGAAGATGGTCAGTTTGCATTATTTATTGGGATTGCAGCAGCTATATTAGCTCCTCTAGTTGCTTTATTGATTCAAATGGCCGTATCGAGACAGCGTGAATATCTGGCTGACGCGACTGGAGCTTTAACGACTCGTTATCCAGAAGGTCTAGCATCGGCCTTAAGAAAAATCCAAGTAAATGGCTCTACGCTAAAGAAACAAAACACTGCTACCGCTCATTTCTTCTTTGCTAATCCGCTAAGAGCTCATTCAATAACTAACTTATTTAGCACTCATCCTCCTATTGAAGAAAGAATTAAAAGACTTGAAAATATAGATAAGCATGCCTAAGACAACTCAAAAAACTAGAACTAAAAAAACAAAAACTAGCAAAACCCAGCTAGCAAAGACGAATGAGCTAGATTTTACGACAAAAGCTAGATCAAAAAAGATGGCTAATGTCTTTGATATTACAAAATCAAGCATTATGGTCTTATGGCGTTATAAACTAGCCTTTGGTGGCATACTTCTTCTTTATGGCATTGTTAATCTAGTGATCGCTCAAGGCTTTAGTGCCGGCACTAATGTAGTTTCACTAAAAAATCAGGTTAGCGGCTTATTCCATGGCCAATACAATCAAGTCAGTGGTGGTTTAACCGTCTTTGCTTTAATGATTGCATCTGTAGGCTCTTCAGGTTCATCAACTAGTACGAGCGGTGGATTCGGTTATAGGTTGTTTCTTATAATTATTGTTAGTTTGGCAATAATATGGGCAATAAGAAGTGCTATGTCTAATAATGAAGTGAGAATTCGTGATGCTTATTATAAAGGCATGTATCCTCTGATACCTTTTATCTCGATAATGTTTATCATCGCCTTAGAATTATTGCCGATGATTGCCGGTATAACGATCTACGTAATTGCCATCAATAATGGAATTGCTACCAATATAGTAGAGCAATTAGCTTTTACTTTGTTTGCGGTTATCTTATCGGCGGTGACGATCTATTGGGTAAGTAGCTCTATTTTTGCTTTGTATATCGTTACCTTGCCAGACATGACACCATTAAAAGCATTGAGATCAGCTAAAAAACTGGTCAGGCGAAGACGTTGGCCAATTTTATTAAGAATCATTTATTTGCCAGTTATCTTGTTGGTTATATCTTCGTTGATTATGTTACCGACGATAATATTAGTCGCCTCTTTAGCTCCGTGGGTATTTCTAGTTTTATCATTGTTGTTAATAGCAATTACGCATAGCTATTTATATGCCCTTTATCGTGAGTTAATAGAATGAATCGATCCCAGGCCAAAGAAAGAATTATTAAATTAAGAGAACTTATAAACGATTATCGATATCACTACCATGTGTTAAACGAATCGATTATGAGCGAGGAAGCTGCCGATAGTTTAAAACACGAATTAGCTCAATTAGAATCCAAGTATCCAGATTTAATATCTAATGATAGCCCTACTCAGCGTATTGCTGGCGCCATCTTGCCGGGTTTTAATACCTATCAACATTCTAGTCGCATGCTTAGCTTGAATGATGTTTTTAATAAAGAAGAAGTCCAAGCCTGGATTAATCGCATAAACAAGGTACTGTCATCAAAAGATATAACTTATTTTATGGATATAAAAATGGATGGATTAGCTTGTGCTTTGATTTATCGCGATGGCGTTTTAGAAAGAGGGGTTACTAGAGGTGATGGTTTTACGGGCGAGGACGTAACGGCCAATATTAGAACGATGGAATCGATACCGCTTAGTCTAAAATATAATAAAGATTATGCTTTATTTTATAAAGGTGTGACAGAAGTTCGTGGTGAGATTGTTATGTATAAAAAAGATTTTGAGATGCTTAATAAGCAACGAAAGAAAGAAGGTTTGCCTTTATTTGCTAATCCAAGAAATACTGCTGCTGGAACTATTAGACAACTGGATTCTAAGCTAGTTGCTACTAGGCCTTTGTATTTTAGGGCCTATGATCTTTTAAGAGAAGATACTAAGGAAGTTGATAGTTATAGCTATGCTTATAAAGTTTTAGCAGCATTTGGCTTTATAACTAATCCTATGGCTAGTTCGGCTAAGGACATAAAAGGCATTATGGATTTTATAGAATATTGGACTGTTAAAAGATTAGATTTGGAATTTAATACTGACGGAGTAGTGATTAAGCTGGATGATCGACAATCGTTTTCTAATTTAGGGGTTGCAGGTAAAGCGCCTAGGGGAGCGGTTGCGTTTAAGTATGCTGCCGAACAGGCAACAACGATCGTGAAAGATATATTTGTTTCTATTGGTCGTACCGGTACGGCAACTCCCGTAGCCGTCTTAGAGCCAGTTGTAATTGCTGGTAGTACTGTACAGATGGCTACATTGCATAATGAAGGTGAAGTTAAGCGAAAAGACATTAGGATCAAGGATCATGTCATAGTCCATAAAGCAGGAGATATTATTCCAGAAGTAGTTGAAGCATTGCCTCAACTTAGAACAGGAATAGAGAGAGAATTTAAAATGCCGGATACTTGCCCCGAATGCAAGACAAAGTTAATTAAAAACAAAGTTGCTGATGCGGCATGGCGTTGCCCTAATACTAATTGCCCTTCTAGAACTTGGAAACGAATTCAACACTATGCGTCAAAAGAGGCGTTGGATATAGAGGGGTTAGGAGAAAAGAATGTCATTGCTTTAATCAAAGCTTCACTAATTAATGATCCAGCAGATATATATCTTTTAGAGCCAGTTCAGTTGATGAAACTAGAGCGTTTTGCTGCTATATCTGCAAAAAAGCTCGTAGAGTCGATACAAAGTAAAAAAAATCCTTCTACTTCTCGTTTCCTTTATGGATTAGGTATTCGTCATGTAGGTGTCCAGACAGCCATTGATTTGGCTAATCATTTTAAAAATATTGACGTAATTATTAATGCAAAAGTTGATGATTTAGCAGCTGTTGAAGGGGTAGGTAGTATTGTAGCTGAATCAATCGCTGAATACTTTGCTGAACCTAAGAATATTGAACTTTTAAAAAAGTTTAGATCTTATGGAGTATGGCCATATGAAGCTAAAAATATAGAAGGCAATCTATCGAATAAAAGCTTTGTTATAACAGGTACTTTAACGGCTATGCAAAGAGAAGAGGCAGCGGACAGAATTAGAAATTTAGGTGGAACTTTTAAATCAGCAGTTACAGAAGATACGACATATTTAGTTGTTGGCGAAAATCCTGGTAAAAGTAAACTTAAACAAGCCGAAACCTTAAATACTACAGTAATAGACGAAGATGAGTTTTATAAACTATTGACGAGATAAACAAAAACGTTATGCTATAACTGGAAGGTATGACGTGCGCCAAGGCTCTTGGCGAATCTATAAAACAAAAATTAGTTATAACAAAAAGAGCCTAGGGTGGGCGCGCACGCTGCCTTGCCTACCGGCTTATGCCGGTTTTTAATTATAAGTAATTTGAACAAAAGACTATAGCTGATATTATAGAGAAGTTTTATGGGGCATTAGCTCAGTTGGTTAGAGCGCCTGGCTGGCAGCCAGGAGGTCATCGGTTCGAGTCCGATATGCTCCACCAACATTTAACAATTTGGCGCTTTAGCTCAGTTGGTAGAGCAGAGGCCTGAAGAGCCTTGTGTCCCCAGTTCAAGTCTGGGAGGCGCCACCAAATAGACACACAGACCACTATAATAATTATATTTTAACTTACTTATGGCTCGGTAACAGCTTGTAGCTGGCTCCAGGGAAAGTTGTTCATTAAAGCATATTCTGG
>DAHXNJ010000058.1 GCA_027365445.1 Candidatus Saccharimonadota bacterium
GTTTTATTGAGTGGAACTAAATGAAGCTAAAACTTGACCATTACTAGCTACAGCATTAAACGTATAACTAGAACATTTATCTAAAACTGAGCTACAGCCAACAGGAGCAGTATTATAGACAAAATCCACACCGTTAGGGGCTTTAAATACATCATAGGGCAATGCACCATTAGATGATATAAAGTTTAAAGGGTTTAATGTAGCTGGATAATTACGATAAATACTATAGTATGATCTGAGCAGCTGATTAATTTCATTTAATTTACTTTGCAATTGAGTATTCGTCAATTTCATGTTTTGATTAATTGCTATATTTTTTCGTTGATTGGTTTGATTTGATTGTTTAGAAGATACAATATTTGATTTATTAGACTGATCAGACATTAAAGGACCTTGATTCACTGACGTTAATTTTAGGCGGTTATTGATCATATTAGTAGAACAGGTACTGTTTTTATTTGTCGTATTGGTAATTTTAACCTCGTTAATTTTCCAGCTATTATTAACAGGTAAAGCTACTATAGAGATCGTAATTAATTCAGTAACCCTACATCCCTTAATTGTTAGTGGAAGACTATTAGTATATACTATTTTTTTGCCTAATAACCCTTTAGAGGTCCTATAACTCTTAATGCTTTTTTTACTAGATTTTATAAATGACGCAGAAAAAGCTCGATTGCAAATAGTATTTTTCTGCTGACAATCATAAGTATTTGAACTTCCATTAACTGTTTTAAAATTTGATAAAGCTGTTGCTGTTAGAAGTGTACTTAATTGCTGTTTATTATTATCCTGCATGGCCTGCACAAAACTTGTCATAACCGAAGAAAATGATATTTTCTTTGATGGTTGATTAAGATAATGTATATCTATCATGGCTGCAAATATGACAAATAGAGCTAATACACTTAAATAAAGCTTACCGTTTCTTAGGTGAAGCCTTAGTTTTGTTTTTTTCGATTTATTGTTTTTTTTATTCTTCTTATTATTAGAGGTAAGCTTAGTCTGATCATTTTCTTCTTTGGCTAATTTAAAGAATGCGTCTATTTGAAACTTTTGCCAACCGTTCTTTTGGAGATTTTTGCGAATCTCCAATTCACTATATCCCTTTTTTATCGACTGGTTAATATATTTAGGTAAATCTTCCATATCGTAAATTAACCTCAATAATATTTTATCATAAATGAACTAGTATGGACTTAAAATATAAGATTTGATTTGAGGTGTTATTTAGTTATCTACATTAATAATAAAGACCCTTATACCTTCCGTGCATCTTATCTAACATTTTTGTTAATTCATTGATTAAGTCTTCCGGAGAATCATTAAATAATATTTCTGATTCATTTCTTACTGGCTTAGCAAGGGCGAGAAGAGTTTGTATCTCTTGACTTATTCCGCCTGCTCCTTGTAAAAATGCAATTGGAGTGTCGCTTTCAAGCGCAATAGTAAATTCATGCAAAGTACCAATCCTTCCACCAATGCTTACTACTGCGTCTGATGAAGTTATTAATAAGGTATCCCTTCCTATATAGTGTAGACCGGTATATAAAATTACGTCATATGCTTCAGTGGGAAGACGATACTTTAAGATATGCTCTACCTTTGAAGAAGCTGGACTAATTCCGACACTCATTGTTCCCCCTGCTTTTTTATATCCTTCGGCTGAGTAATTAGGTAAACCACTCGTTGCCCCACTCAACAGTGCGTGACCAGCTTTAGCAACAGCTTCTCCCATTTTTATAGCTAGATCTGCACCTTCCTTAACACTTTCTCCTTTAGCCGCACCAGAAATTGCAATTTGATACATAATAATAACCTAATCAACCTTTCTAATTTAATCTCTTACATATTCAGCCGCCAACTTAGGCTGTAATTCTTTAGTTATTGCCTCTTCTAGTAAGTCTAATCTTATATACCGTAATACTAATTCTTGCCACAATGATTTCTGAGCATTAAATTTTATATTACTACCATACTGTCTTTCGTGGCACAGATTAATAGCGTTATCTAGGATATTAAATGAGACAATACCTTTTTTTCCTAATCTGGATAAATGGGCAGTGTCTTTCCAAAAAGACATCTCAGGAACTATTTTATGCAACATTGATTCAACCGGCATCCAAGCGTTAATATCCGGAAAATCTATACTTACCTGTAAGCTACTCTTTGTATCACTAGATATACGATGAAGAAATCTCTGAACAGTTTCCCAACTAAGTGGATTATCCAATATACCAACACCAAGCTCAGGTTCATTTTTAATAGAGCCTTCTAGCCTTTTACCAAAATCTCCACTTAATTGACTCAACTTTAAATAGCTACTACTCGATTTAATTTCATTTATAGCATTAAGACAGATAGACATTAGAGCAGTCGTAAAGCCAGATACTGGTGTATTGCTTTCAATCGGCATTATTATTATGCTGGCTAGTTCCTTGCTAACTATTAAATCTAGTTTATTTTTAGATTTAATAAAGTCAGAGACCATGCTCCATTTTTCGTTATTAATATCTATAATTGTTAGCTTTTTGTCTTCACAATCACTTGACCTCAACAAGCCTAATGAATTTTGGTAGTTTTTTATCCATGAAGCAGATTCGCTCTCAAGTGAACAGGCTACAATCAAAGGAAGTGGTTCGTGTTTAAGCATCGAATTTATAGATCTATAGCCAGTAAGTTTCATTGTTTTTTTCGGTGGATTTTTAATCAGCACTCTTTTAATGACTGAATTTTTAACACCAAAACATTTATCTTTTTTGGTTAAATCTTCTAATGTATAGACCATTCCATCTATAAGATTAGCTTCAGCAGATATATGATTGGCGCTAAGATAACGTAATTTTTTGTGTAGTTGCTTATCATCATTAGCTAGCTTATGTTGTAATGCAAGATAAAGCTCTTCATCAGCCGTATCTTCTGGGTCGAGATTTAAGGCCTTGATCTTTTCTTTAATAGACTTATTTATACTATTACTCAATCTAATGTCATGGCTTTCATTACCACTAGCTCTTTCTAGTCGTTGAACTGTTTGGCGAAAATAAGGTTCCTTAGCTTCTAATAACTGAGATAATTGTTTAGTCATATTTTTATTTTTTGCCTGCTATTACCCCTTTTTATATACTAATCCTAGCATAAGCGGTACGCTTATGACCAGATTAAAAATTTTCAATTTTATAGCTATCAGGTGATTTACTTAAATATTGTTCAAGCTCTGGCTCTGTTAAAAGACCCGCCTGAGCACCTACCTTTTGTAAGACACTCATCGAGTTTATGGGCGCCCATTGTAAAGCACCTGTAACGTTATTGCCTTTAATTAAGGCTGCAATGAACGTAGATGCAAAAGCGTCTCCAGCGCCCGTTCTATCAATAGGTGGTGCCGGGTCAGGGTATAGAGGAATCTTATATGCCTGATTTCCATCACTAGCCACAGCGCCGGCAGGACCATCAGTTATTACTGCAATCTTTACTCCTAATTCATGAAGCTTGCTTAATAGATCATGAAAATCATGATAATTACCGTTTGTAATAGTTACAGCTTCTTCTCGATTAACTATTAGTACTTCACTCCTTTGGTAGATTCGCTTTAGTCTATCTACTCCTGCTTCTAGTTGAAATGTACCTGGCTGAAAAGCTAGCTTAACATCTGGATTTTCTTCTAACCAGTCAGCTATTTGATCGTGATATTCCATAGCATGCTGTGAAACTGAACTAAAATATAACCATTTAGGTATTTCAGTTGGTCGCAAATGTGGCCAATGATAATCGTAGGCTTCATGTTTTATTAATATAGTTCGTTCGACTTTATAACGCAGAGCATAATGTATGTTACTAACTTTATCAGGATTGATTCTTACAAAACGTGTATCTACTTTATTTTGACTTAGTGATGCAATCATATCCCGACCTTCTTGGTCATCACCTACATTAGATGCAAAAGCAGATGCTAATCCTAATCGAGAAAAGCAAACTGCCGCATTAGCAGCATTGCCTACTCCTTTAACTGTTTCGACGGTGTCATAAGGTATTTTTGTGCCAAATGGTATAGCTAACCATTCTCCTTGCTCGTTACTATATTGATGGGCTTGATCTTCTAGTAGTTTAATGAATACATCCGTTACAATGTCACCTATACTTATAACATCTGGTCTATCTGCCATTTTTTCCCACCTTTCTTTATTTTTATATTGCTTGAAGTCGTTGTATTTGTCGTTCGTGATCATTTACTTGTACGGACATGTCAGTCATTGCTGCTTTAATTATCTTTACGTCCGAACTTACAACTTCAAAATCCTCGGTTAGTTTATCTAACTGTTTTTTCATTTCAGGAACGTTTTTGACTGCTTCCTGGATTGCGGCTAGCTGATCGGACAATACCGAACCAAGCACCTGCCTCTTCTCATCCTCACTTAATGATTGCATTAAGCATTACTATAGTCCAATTTGGTTAAGCTAGTAAATAGCTATTGTAACTAATACATCGTAAATTAGTAGTCTATTACCGCTTTACCACTAGAATTAAAGTCAACCAATTTACTTTCAACTATTTCTGATACAGCGTCGACTACGTATTTAGATATTAATTTAGAAACACTGTATTCATCAGGATTATCCTGCAATACTTTAACTAGTGTATTTCTATAAGCTACTCTCATATCTGAGTTAATATTTATTTTAGTCACCCCTATTTTAACGGCATCACGAAAGTAATGACCAGGAGTACCGCTACCTCCGTGAAGACTAATATTGCAGTCAATTGCATTTCTTATCTTTTGTAGTAAATCAAGATCGAGAACTTTAGGGACTGGATATTTACCATGTAGGTTACCTATTGCTGCAGCAAAAGTATCAATACCAGTTTCTCTTACAAATTTTTCAGCACCTTCTGGAGTAGAAAATGTTTTTTTAATTTCATCATAATCAATTTTTTCGGTATGAAGATTCGATGAACCTCCAAAATAATGAGGCTCACTCTCGACACTAGCTCCGGTAAGTTTGGCATATTCAACTACTTCTTTAGTTGCCTGAACAATCTCTTGATCACTATCTTGATGGTTGGCTTGAGATATATCTATATGAATAAATTCAAAGCCTGCTTCTATACCTTCTTTGGCAGCTTCCACGCTAGGACTGTGATCTAGATTAACGTACATCTCTATTCCATATGTATCCTTCGTATTATCCACAAGATCACGTATATTTAATAGACCAATATCGTCTACCTCACCTTGACTGACCTCTACTAATACAGGAGCATTATGTTTTTTAGCTGCCTTAGCAACTGCAATAAGTGTCGGTTCATCATCTAAGTTAAAAGCACCAAAAGCCCAATGATTATTTCTAGCTTCTTGCATTCTACTTCTAGCTTTTGCGCAACCTTTTCTCATTTCATCTAATGTTTGTGGCATGTATCTATCCTTTACTTTTTATCTACTACTTCATGAGCTGCTAGACGTATATGTTCAGCATCTAAGCCAAAATACTTAAGCAGTTCATCTGGTTCACCAGATTCACCAAACCGATCCTTCATACCAATTCTCCGAATAGGAACTGGTATCGATTCACTACTAAGTTCGCTTATGGCTCCACCTAAACCCCCATTTATTTGTCCTTCTTCCGCCGTTACAACTGCTCTAGTTTTTTTAAGACTTTTAATTATAGTTTCACTGTCTAATGGCTTAATGGTTGCAACATGAATAACCTCAGCTTCAATACCGTCCTTGTATAGAAGTTCAGCGGCCATTAATGCATGATAAGTCATAGAGCCAGTAGCAATAATCGTGACATCGCTACCTTGTTCGAAAACCTGAGCAATTCCAATTTCAAAAGGCGTATCAACAGTAGTAATTACGGGTGTTGCTTCACGAGCTAGCCTTAAATAGTTAGGTCTCCTATCATTAACCATGGCTAAGGTAGCTTTTTCGGCCTCGATACTATCACAGGGAGCTATGACTACCATATTAGGCAATACTCTCATTAATGCTATATCCTCGAGCATTTGATGTGTGGCTCCATCAGGTCCTACGCTAACACCTGCATGAGAACCTACAATTTTAACCGGACGATCATTTAAGCAAACGGTAGTCCTTATTTGTTCCCAATTTCTTCCAGGGCTAAAAGCCGCATAACTACTGATGAAAGGAATCTTACCTGCAGCAGCTAGTCCCGACCCAACTGTTACTAGGTTCTGCTCAGCTACTCCAATTTCAATAAATCTTTCTGGAAAAGCTTCCTTAAATAAATGCATTTGAGTTGATTCAGTTAAATCAGCACAAGCTGCAACAACATTTATATTTAGTTGACCAGCTTTTAGTAAGCCTAATCCAAAACCTTTTCTAATTGGTTCCTTTTTTAAATCATGAGCTTTTAAGTCGACTATTAAACTACTCATGTTCACTCCTTATTTTTCCACCAAGTGTTCTTAATTCATGAAGTGCTTTTAGTGCTTGTTCTTGATTGGGAGGTGCTCCATGCCAGTGATAATCACTTTCCATAAAATCTACACCTTTGCCCGGAATGGTGTAAGCAATAATAAGTACCGGTTTTTCAGTAATAGCCCTGCCCATTGCACAGGCGTCAATTACGTCTTCAATGTTATTTCCGTCTATTTCTATGACATACCAACCAAAAGCTTCCCATTTTTGCTTATAGTTCTCGAGGGGCATCACCGCTTCCGTTGGTCCATCAATCTGAATATTGTTCCGGTCAACAATTGCTATTATCTTATTTAAGTGATTATTGCCGGCAAACATGGCCGCTTCCCACACATTACCTTCGTCAGTTTCTCCGTCCCCCATGACTACGTAGATAAATCTATTAAGAATATTATCGATGCGATGGGCGATCGCAATACCACACGCTTGACTAAGCCCACTTCCTAATGGACCTGATGTTGACTCCAGTCCGGGCAATCTAACTCGTTCTGGATGACCTTGTAAACGCGTACCTAGTTTTCGCAGTGTTAATAGTTCTTTTCTATCAAAATAGCCAGCTCTAGCCATCGTGGCATATCTAACAGGTACACAGTGACCATTAGATAATAATAATATATCTCTTTCTGACCAATCAGGGTTTTTAGGATCGTGTTTTAAAATGTCAAAATAAAGAGCGGTGAATATATCTGCCAAACCTAGTGGTCCAGCCGAGTGGCCACTACCTGCAGCGACAAGCATTCGAATTATATCTTCCCTAATATTATTGGCTATTTCTTCTAACTGTTTGATTGAATATTTATTCATTTCTTTGTTTTATTGGATTTCTTTATTAAGTTTAGCATAAGCGTCCTGAGGATTTGGTGATAACATTATATAACCACCCACATTTATAACTTCTACTCCTTCATCAACCATTTTTTTTATATTCGTATTATTAATTCCGCCATCCCAACCAATTTCTATCTTAGGGTTAATTAACTTAACTTGATTGACAATTGATAACAGATTCAAATTAGCAACTGACCCTCCTTGATATCCCAAGTTACCAGAAAAGATTAAAACATGGTCTAGTTGAAGCATATAATCCTTAAGTTCAACTAATTGGTTTTCGCTATATATAGCTAAACCTACCTTTACATCTAGCTGATGCAATTCAGCAATAATTAATTCTATGTCTTTATAGTTATGCTCATGTATTATGATGCAATTTGGCTTAAGTTTAGCGGCCTCTCTAGCTATATCTTTTGGATAATCCGACATAATATGGATATCCACTACTAGATCAGTTGGCCAATTTATATCTTTAATGTCTACTAATCTTCGTGTTGCAAGTGTTCCATCAGATAAATCGATATGGATTCTTTTAGCAAAGGTTTTTAAGATACTTAATTGCTCATAAAACTTTTCTTTATTTTCGGCAGTAATTGTCGGACAAACATTAATCATTTATTGTCCATCTAGCCTAGATCATCTAGCTCTTTAAGTCTTCTTACAAAACGTGGCGCTTTGGCAAAAGCCGTATTAAGCCAAATGTTTAATATCAGTTCTGATTCTTTTTTAGTTGTCGACTTAGCGGATAAGCATAGGACATTACTATCGTCATCATTGCGAGCCGACCTGGCCTCTTTTTCGTTCCAACATAGAGAGGCTCTAATGCCCTTAAATCTGTTTGCCGCCATACACATACCTTGACCGCTGCCACAGATTAAGACACCCTTAGAATCTAAATCATTACTAGATCTCATAGCAGTAACTACTCTAGAAGCGAAAACTGGAAAATCGTCCTGAGGATCCAGCTTATTGTCGCCTTCATCTACTACACTGTATCCACTACGATTTAAATATTCAATTACCTCTTTCTTGAGCTCTATTCCATTATGATCTGAGCCAACAAAAATGGTCATTGTTTATTCCTCGTGATTGTCGTCTTGATTTAGTAATAACTTTCCAGTATCGGCTACTAATTCAACTAAACGATTTGAATAGCCCCATTCGTTATCATACCAAACAACAACCTTAGCTAAATTACCGGCTACAATGTTAGTTAACTCAAGATCAACAATACCGGAATTAGAATTCCCTATATAATCAGTACTAACTAAAGGTTCATCTGATACAGCTACAATACCCTGATAATAAGGGTCATGAGATGACTTAGTTAGCAATTCATTAATGGCTTCTTTACTTGTTGACTGCCTTAGTAACATAGTCACATCACTTAAACTTACTACAGGAGTAGGAACCCTTACACTTAAACCATCAAATTTACCGACAAGATTAGGTACTGTTTTTGCTACAGCAATCGCCGCTCCAGTAGTAGTAGGAACTATATTATGGCTTGCTGCTCTTCCTTCTCTTAAGTCTTTTGACGGACTATCGGTTAGGGTTTGTGATGCAGTGTCACTATGAACCGTAGTTAGCATTGCTTTCTCTACCCCAAACTCCCGGTCAATTATATCCATGACTGCTGCAACGCTATTAGTCGTACAAGAAGCATTAGATATGATTTCGCCAGCGTTTTTTAATTCGTCATCATTAGCACCTATAACGATAGTCTTAACGTCATCGCTTTTAGAAGGTGCAGATATAACAACTTTTTTTGCTCCTGCAGTTATATGTGCTCTAGCAGTTTCGCCAGTCGTAAAACGACCTGTCGATTCTATAACTACATCAACATTTAAATTACCCCAAGGAAGTTGTGCTGGATCTTTTTCAGCGTAGATCGGTACAGGTGTTCCATCAATTATTATGTTTTTATCATCATACGTAACCTCATGATTGTAGTTGCCGTAATTTGAGTCATGAGCTAGTAAGTAGGCTAATGTTTTAGTATCGGTAAGATCATTAATTGCAACAACCTCCATGTCTGATCGTTCTCTTGCAATTCGATATGTAATTCTACCAATTCTTCCAAAGCCATTAATCGCTACTTTTGTTTTCATGTTTTTTATTCCTCTTTTTTTTAGTTGGTTATGTTTTTATTATATACCACCTAATACAAATAAAGCTAGTGGTACTCTTATGCCTGCTCACTAATTGGGGAATAGCTTAGGCTGTTAGGTTATGAAAGTTTAAAAAGAAGTTATCTCTGTCTCGCTTGTATAGGCTTACACAAACAGACATTAATACCTCTAATGTTCTTGCACCTTTGGTAGTTTTACT